>NZ_QWGT01000020.1 GCF_003576405.1 Clavibacter lycopersici | reverse complement strand
CGCTCCCCCGGCGGCCAGCACGCCGGGCGCGCTCCCGCCCGAGCTCCCGCCGCTCCCCGAGCGCCCGCCCGTCCCGTACCACCACGGCCTCCGCGACACCGGCGGCCCCTGGCGCGGGATCCTCGCGCTCGTCCTCTTCGGCGTCGCGTTCCTCGGCCTGTCCATCGTCTTCGGCGGCGCCGCGATCCTCATCGAGATCCTCACCGGCCGGATGGATCCGGCCGACGAGGCGTCCCTCACGACGATGACGCCCATCGTGCTGCTGGCCACGAACCTCTCGCTCGCCGCCCTGATCCCCGTCTCGATGCTCCTGCAGCGCTGGCTCTTCGGCGTGCGGATGGGCGCGATGTCCTCCATCGCCGGCCGCTTCCGCTGGCGCTGGCTCGGCCGCGCCGCGCTCGTGATGGCCCCCGTCTTCCTCGTCTACATCGGCGTCACGTTCGCGCTCGACCCGTCGGGCGAGGTCCGCTTCGACGGCGAGGTCGTGCTCTACCTGGCGATCGTGCTCCTCACGACCCCGCTGCAGTCCGCCGGCGAGGAGTACGGCTTCCGCGGCCTCATCCAGCGCTCGGCCGGATCCTGGTTCCGCAGCACCCGCGCCGCCCTCGTCGTCGGCGCGGTGCTCTCCAGCTCCCTGTTCGCGCTCGCGCACTTCGCCGAGGACCCGTGGCTCATCGCCTACTACTTCGTCTTCGGCCTGTCGGCGACGCTCTCCGCGCGCCTCACGGGCGGGCTCGAGGCGCCCGTGCTCATCCACGCGCTCAACAACACGCTGCTGTTCATCCCCACCGTGATCCTCGGCCAGATGTCCCAGAGCTTCGACCGCAGCGCGGGAACCGGCGGGCCGTTCATGCTCCTGCCGATGGCCGTCGTGCTGGGATCCGCGCTCCTCACCGGCTGGTGGGCGCGCCGTCACCGCGTGGAGACGGTCGCGCCCCGCCCGCTCACCGCGAAGGAGGAGCGGCGGGAGCGGGAGCGGGCGTGGTGGGAGCAGGAGCGGCAGCGGCAGGCGTCGCTCGCCGCATGGCCCGCGCCCACAGCCCCGGGGACTCCGTCGGCTTGAGCGTGAGCTGCATGGTGACGGTGCCGAGCCAGCGCCCGAACTTCCACCCGACGCGGCCCATCCGCCCGCTCTCCGTGAAGCCGAGCGACGCGTGCAGCCGGATCGAGGCGTCCGCGCCCTGGTCGGCGATGACCGCGATGACCTCCCGGATGCGCGCCTCCCGGCACGCCTCGACGAGCGCCACCAGCAGCGCCCGCCCGAGCCCCTTGCCGGTCGAGGCGGCGCCGAGGTAGATCGAGTCCTCCACCGTCGTGCGCGACGACCGGCGGTTCCCCACCGGCTCGACGAGCGCGTAGCCGAGCACCTGCCCGGACGGCGAGACGGCGACGAGGAACGGCATGCCCATGCGCTCGAGCTGGCCGAACCGGCCGCGCCACCGGGCGAGCGTCATGCGCGTCTCGTCGAAGGTGACAGTGCTGTTCATCACGTAGTGGTTGTAGATCTCGCGGATGTCCGGGAGGTCGGAGGTCGCGGCCGGCCGGATCTCGTAGGAGAAGACGGGCAGCGGCGGCGCGGGCTTCCGGAGGTGGGCGGGCAGGCGGCGCCTCCGCTGGTATTCCTCCTCGAGCATGCCGCGATCCTACGGGGACCGCGTCGCGCACGGACGGATCCCGCGGTGCGCCCTCAGAGCCGCCAGTCGACGGGAGCCGCGCCCTGCTCCGCGAGCAGCGCGTCGGCCCGGCTGAACGGCTTCGAGCCGAAGAACCCGCGCGACGCCGACAGCGGGCTCGGGTGCGCGGAGGTGATCGACGGCACGGGGGCGAGCAGCGGCGCGAGCGAACCCGCGTCCTTGCCCCACAGGATCGCGACGAGCGGGCCGCCGCGCGCCGCCAGCCCCCGGATCGCGCACTCGGTCACGGCCTCCCACCCCTTCCCGCGATGCGAGGCGGGCGTGCCCGGCCGCACCGTGAGCACGCGGTTGAGCAGCAGCACGCCGCTGCGGGTCCACGCGGTGAGGTCGCCGTGCGCGGGCGTCGGGATCCCGAGGTCGTCGCGGAGCTCCCGGTGGACGTTGACGAGGCTACGCGGCACGGGCCGCACGTCGGGCTCGACGGAGAACGACAGGCCGACGGGGTGGCCGGGCGTGGGATACGGATCCTGCCCGACGATGAGCACGCGCACGTCGGCGAGCGGCTGCTGGAACGCGCGCAGCACGCGGTCGCCCGCGGGGAGGTAGGGGCGGCCGGCGGCGACCTCGGCGCGCAGCCACTCCCCCATCCGCGCGATGTCGTCGGCGACGGGATCGAGGACCTCGGCCCAACCGGCGTCCATGAGGCCGCGCTCGACGAGCTCGGGCAGGGTCAGCGCCACGGGCAGCGGATCAGGAGGCGCCGGCGGAGCTGACGGTGACGCCCGTCTCCGACCCGATGACCGACCAGACGCTGCCGCGCCCCTCGACGACCAGCTGGCCCTCGCCGACGATGAGCACGGTGCCCTCGTCGATGGCGACGCCGCCCTCGACGAGCCCCGCCTCGGTCGCGGCGATGAGCCGGGTGAGGGTGCCCCACTGGGCGGCGTGCACGTCGACCGCGACGTCGATGAGGCCGATGCCCTGCTCGACCGTGACCTCGTCGAGGTCCTCGCTCGCGGACTCCTGCACGACCTCGACGTCTCCGATGCGCCACCCGCCGACGATGGCGGTCTCGGCGGCGACCGCGGCACCCGCGGAGAAGCCGAGGTACGGGACCCCGGCGGTGACCTGGCGGCGGATCTCGCCGAAGACGGGCTCGAGCGCCTGGCGGTACGCGGGGGTCAGGCCGCCGCCGACGACGATGCCGTCGACGTCCTGCAGCTGCGCGACCTCGATGGATCCGCCCTCGGGCGCCAGCACGGCCACCGGCTCGCACGCGCCCGCGGCACGGAGCGCGGCGGCGTACTGGTCGAACCACTCGGCGCCCAGCCCGTCGTGGACGAGGACCACGGCGATGCGGGCCGGCTCCAACCGGGCGGCATCGGTCGCCCTCGTCGTCGCCTCGGACAGGAACCGCGCGAGGAGGGGGGTGTCGTCATCCGACAGGCCGCCTCCGACCAGGTGAACACTCACCCCTCGACGGTACAGGGCGCAGCCGTGCGCCCGGCCCGCGGCCGACGGACAAGAAGAAAGCCCGGCGCCTCCGTGAGGAGGAGCCGGGCTGGATCATGCGGTGGTGACCCCAACCGGATTCGAACCGGTGTTACCGCCGTGAGAGGGCGGTGTCCTAGGCCGCTAAACGATGGGGCCGTTTTTGCAACTCGTCGAGTATGCCACAGCGCGCACAGCCCGACCAAATCGAGGCCCGACCGGGCCGGATCCGCCCGCGAACACGGCGATCGCGCGCCCCCGATCGCCGCCGGACGACGCCCCCGCGCGCCGGTTTGCCCCCGCCGCCTCGACGGTGTTGGCTCCACTCATGCGATTGACGAAGCTCGAGCACGCCGCCCTGGTCCTGGAACTCTCGGGGCGCAAGCTCTTCATCGACCCGGGCTCGTTCACCACCCCCATCACCGAGGCGATGAACGCCGACGCCATCGTGATCACGCACGAGCACCCGGACCACTGGACCCCCGAGCAGCTGAAGCGGATCCTCGACAAGAACGAGGGCGTCCCCATCTACGCACCCGAGGGCGTGGCGGCCGCCGCGGACGGCTTCGACGTGACGGTCGTGCACGCGGGCGACGAGATCGTGGTCGGCGGCTTCACGCTGCGCTTCTTCGGCGGCTCGCACGCCGTGATCCACGAGTCGATCCCCGTGGTCGACAACCTCGGCGTGCTGGTGAACGACACGCTGTACTACGCGGGCGACTCGTTCGTCGTGCCGGAGGGCGTCGAGGTCGACCTGCTCGCCGCTCCCGCGGGCGCACCGTGGATGAAGATCAGCGAGTCGATCGACTACGTGCTGGCCGTGAAGCCGCGTCGCGCGTTCCCGACGCACGAGATGGTGCTGTCCGCCGCGGGCAAGACCATGTCGAACGGACGGCTGCAGTGGGCGACCGAGCAGGGCGGCGGCGAGTTCCACGCCCTCGAGCCCGGCGATAGCATCGACCTCTAGGCCCTGTTCGGGCTCTCGACGAGCGGACGCGGGGTCTGAAGGCATGGACGGTCTCGCCGCCGCATCGCTCATCATCGAGTTCCTCACCTGGATCGCGCTCGTCCCCGGCATCCTGCTCTACGTCGCCGGCCTCTCGGTGCGCCTGCTCGGCAGGCGCTGGAAGGCGACCGAGGGCCTCGTCGCGGACGGCTCCTCCGCCGACGGGTCCGCGCCCGCGCGCGTCCTCCGCTGGTTCGACGACGAGGGCGACGTCCACGAGGCGCCGGCCGACACCCCGGAGACCCGCGACCTGGACGCCGGATCCGACGTGCGCGTCTGGTTCTCGCCGCGCTCCCCGTGGCGCGTCCGCACGCACGCGCCCGAGCTCGACGGCCGCGCGCTGCGCGTCACCGGCCTGGTGCTCATCGGCATCGGCGCCCTGGCGGCGGTCGCGGGCATCGTGCTGCTCTTCCTCGAGTAGCCGCCGGCCCGCCACCGGCACGGGCGGCGCCTGGGGATCCGCCCGCGTGGTCCGGTGCGCTCCATGCGGCCGTATAGAGTGATCGCTCGAAGGGGAGTACTCCCATCCGGCGGTCGTGTCGTCAATACGGTCGGACCACTCCGACCCGTGCGGCCGGTTCCGCGAGCAGCAGCTCGCGGGGTGGAGGAGACCTTCAGTACCCCACCGGACCCGAGAGGTCCGAGTACTGGAGAACCCTCGAAATGGATGTCCCCTTCTGGCTCTGGGCCGCGACCATCGCCGCCGTCCTCGGCCTGCTGGTCTTCGACTTCTACGCGCACGTCCGCCACGCGCACGAGCCCACGATCAAGGAGTCCGCGACCTGGTCGGTCGTCTACATCGTCATCGCGCTCGTCTTCGGCGTCGGCGTCGGCGTCTTCTCGAACTGGACCTTCGGCGGCGAGTACTTCGCCGGCTACGTGACGGAGAAGGCGCTGAGCGTCGACAACCTCTTCGTCTTCCTCATCATCATGTCGAGCTTCGCCGTGCCGCGGGCCTTCCAGCAGAAGGTGCTGCTCGTCGGCATCGCGATCGCGCTCGTGATGCGCGGCATCTTCATCGCCATGGGCTCCGCGATCATCGACAACTTCTCCTGGGTCTTCTACCTCTTCGGCGCGCTGCTGCTGGTCATGGCCTACAAGCAGATGAAGGAGACGCACGACGAGGACGAGTCGGACTCGAAGCTCATCCGCACGCTCCGCCGCTTCATCCCCACCTCGGACCACTACGACGGCGACAAGCTGACGACCCGCGTCGACGGCAAGAAGCTCTTCACCCCGATGTTCCTGGTGATGCTCGCCATCGGCCTCACCGACGTGCTGTTCGCGCTCGACTCCATCCCCGCGATCTTCGGCCTGACGCAGGAGGCGTACATCGTCTTCACCGCCAACGCCTTCGCGCTGCTGGGCCTCCGCCAGCTGTACTTCCTGATCTCCGGCCTCCTCGAGCGCCTCGTGTACCTCTCGCAGGGCCTCGCCGTGATCCTCGGCTTCATCGCCGTGAAGCTCGTGCTGCACGCCATGCACGTGAACGAGGTGCCGTTCATCAACGGCGGCGAGCCGATGCTGTGGGCTCCCGAGATCCCGATCTGGTTCTCGCTGTCGTTCATCCTCCTCACCATCACGGTGGCGACCGTCGCGAGCCTCGCCAAGACGAAGCGCGACGCCACCGCCGTGGAGGGCACCGACTCCGCGGCATCCGTCGAGGGCGAGAAGGCGCCGGCCGGCGCGGACGACGACGCGGCCCGCGGCTCCGGCCGCAGCGTCGACGCGGACGCCCCGCGCCGCTAGCGCTCCCCCGTACGACGACGACGCCCGCTCCCGGATCCGGGGGCGGGCGTCGTCGCGCAGCGGGACGCGCGGATCAGGCGAGCGGGCCCTCGGGGATCATGCCCTCGGCCGTGAGCTCGGCCCACAGCTCCTCGGGCACCGGCCGGCCGGCATGGGCCGCGTCAGCGCGGACCTCCTCGGGCGACGCCATGCCGATCGCCACGGTGCCGACGGCGGGATGCCGCAGCGGGAAGCGGATGGCGGCCTGCGGCAGCTCCACGCCGTACCCCGCGCAGATCTCGGCGATGCGCCGGGCACGCGCGAGCACCTCCTCGGAGGCCGGCCCGTACTCGTAGGTCGCGCCGTCGGCCGGGTCGTCGGACGCCGTGATGCCGCTGTTGAAGACGCTCACGGCGATGATGCGCGTGCCGTGCTCCTCGGCGGCCGGGATCACCTCGTGCAGCGCCGACTGGTCGAGCAGCGTGTAGCGGCCGGCGACCATGGCGACGTCGAGCGCGCCCGTGCCGATGAGCGCCGCGAGCGAGCGCGGGGTGCCCGATCCGACGCCGATGGCGCCGACGACGCCCTCGTCGCGGAGCCGCGCCAGCGCGGGCACGGCCTCGTGCACGGCCTGGTCGAGGTGCTCGTCGGGGTCGTGGATGAGCAGCACGTCCACGCGGTCGAGGCCGAGCCGTGCGAGCGAGTCGTCGAGGGAGCGCCGGACCCCGTCCGCGCTGAAGTCCCAGCGGCGCACGTGGTCGCGGGGGACGTCGAAGAGGTCGTCGTCCCGGAGGCCCTCGGCGTCGACGGGCTCGAGCACCCGGCCGATCTTGGTGGAGACCACGTACTCGTCGCGCGGGTGGGTGCGCAGCGCCTCCCCCAGCCGGCGCTCGGCGAGGCCCAGCCCGTAGTGCGGCGCGGTGTCGAAGTACCGGATGCCGGCGTCCCACGAGGCGCGCACGACCTCCCGCGCCTGGTCGTCCGGGATGGCGCGGTAGAGGTTGCCGAGGGTGGTGGTGCCGAGGCCGAGCTCGGGCAGGTCGATGCGGCTCATGGATCCAGCATGCTCCGGGCTCCCGGCGGCGTCCCGGCCGCCCCTGGGTCGCGGCCGTCGCGGCGGACCCGCCCGTCGCACACTTTCGTGCGGAGCCGCGGAGGTGCCCGGCGTACGGTCGGAGCATGGAATTCAGATACCTCGGCAACTCCGGCTTCAAGATCTCCGAGATCACCTACGGCAACTGGCTCACCCACGGATCGCAGGTCGAGAACGACACCGCGACCGCGTGCGTGAAGGCCGCGCTCGAGGCGGGGATCACCACGTTCGACACCGCGGACGTCTACGCCAACACCAAGGCGGAGACGGTGCTCGGCGAGGCGCTCAAGGACGAGCGGCGTGCCTCGATCGAGATCTTCACCAAGGTCTTCGGCCCCACGGGACCCAAGGGCCACAACGACACCGGTCTCTCGCGCAAGCACATCATGGACTCCGTCGAGGGCTCGCTCACGCGGCTCCAGACGGACTACATCGACCTCTACCAGGCGCACCGCTTCGACTACGAGACGCCCCTGGAGGAGACGATGCAGGCCTTCGCCGACGTCGTCCGCCAGGGCAAGGCGCTCTACATCGGCGTGAGCGAGTGGACGAGCGAGCAGCTGCGCGCCGGCCACGAGCTCGCCGAGCAGCTGGGCTTACAGCTCATCTCGAACCAGCCGCAGTACTCCGCACTCTGGCGCGTCATCGAGGAGGAGGTCGTGCCGACCTCGAAGGAGCTGGGGATCTCCCAGATCGTCTGGTCCCCCATCGCGCAGGGTGTTCTGACGGGCAAGTACAAGCCCGGCCAGGACCTGCCGTCCGGATCGCGCGCGACCGACGACAAGGGCGGCGCCGACATGATCAAGCGCTTCATGAACGACGACACCCTGCAGCGCGTGCAGGACCTCCAGCCCGTCGCCGACGAGCTCGACCTGTCCCTCGCGCAGCTCGCCGTCGCGTGGGTGCTGCAGAACGAGAACGTGGCGTCCGCCATCATCGGCGCCTCGCGTCCCGAGCAGGTGCACGAGAACGTCAAGGCGTCGGGCGTCAAGATCCCCGCCGAGCTGCTGACCCGCATCGACGACGCCCTCGGCGACATCGTCGAGAAGGACCCGCGCAAGACGGAGGACAGCTCGCCGAAGACCCGCGAGGCGTGATCCCCTGGATCCGCTGATCACAGGGACGGCCCCGCTCGAGCACTCGCTCGGCCGGGGCCGTCCGTGCACCCGCCGTCCTCCCCGCGGACAGCTGGCGTGCCGTCGCCGTCCAGCGCGCGCGGCGTAGGCTCGGAGGATGGAATTCCGCTATCTAGGCAACTCAGGCTTCAAGATCTCCGAGATCACGTACGGCAACTGGCTGACCCACGGGTCGCAGGTCGAGAACGACACCGCCACCCAGTGCGTGCAGGCGGCCCTCGAGGCCGGCATCACCACGTTCGACACCGCCGACGGCTACGCGAACACCGTCGCCGAGAAGGTCCTCGGCGACGCGCTCAAGGGCGAGAACAGGGACGGGCTCGAGATCTTCACGAAGGTCTACTTCCCGACCGGCGCCAAGGGCCACAACGACACCGGCCTCTCGCGCAAGCACATCATGGCGTCGATCGACGGCTCGCTCGAGCGCCTCCAGACCGACCACGTCGACCTGTACCAGGCCCACCGCTACGACTACGAGACCCCTCTCGAGGAGACGATGCAGGCGTTCGCCGACGTCGTCCGCCAGGGCAAGGCGCTCTACATCGGCGTCAGCGAGTGGACCCCCGAGCAGCTCCGTGAGGCGCACGGCCTCTCCCGCGAGCTCGGCTTCCAGCTCATCTCGAACCAGCCGCAGTACTCGGCCCTCTGGCGGGTCATCGAGGAGGAGGTCGTCCCCACGTCCGCCGAGCTCGGCATCTCGCAGATCGTCTGGTCCCCCATCGCCCAGGGCGTCCTCACCGGGAAGTACAAGCCCGGCCAGGACCTGCCCGCGGGATCCCGCGCCACGGACGACAAGGGCGGCGCCGACATGATCAAGCGCTTCATGAACGACGACGTCCTCAGCCGCGTGCAGGAGCTGCAGCCCGTCGCCGACGAGCTGAGCCTCTCGCTCGCCCAGCTCGCCGTCGCGTGGGTGCTCCAGAACGACAACGTCGCCTCGGCGATCATCGGCGCCTCGCGTCCCGAGCAGGTGCACGAGAACGTCAAGGCGTCCGGCGTGAAGATCCCCGCGGAGCTCCTCACCCGCATCGACGACGCCCTCGGCGACATCGTGGAGAAGGACCCGTCGAAGACGAGCGAGAGCTCGCCGAAGGGGCGCCTCGCCTGATCCGCTCCCGCTGAACACGACGACGGCCCCGCTCGAGCAGATGCTCGGGCGGGGCCGTCGTCGTATGTCGCGGGAACGCGCGAGAGGGAAAAGGAAAAGGCCCGGATATCCGGGCCTGTCATTTCCTGCGTATTCAGTGCTGGGGTACCTGGACTCGAACCAAGAACAAAAGAATCAGAATCTTCCGTGTTGCCAATTACACCATACCCCAAGGCCCCGATGCGCGATCGGGCCTCGTCGAGTGTAGCCCATCGGCCGGATCCGCGCCAAACCGGCGGCCGCCCGACAGGCCCGCGGCGGGTCAGATCGCGGGCAGCAGGTCCCGGTTGATCGCGCTGGCGGCACGCGCGCCGAAGCCGGCCGCGATGATCAGCTGCTGCGGGCCCGGCTGCGAGCTGTCGCCCGCCGCGTAGACGCCCTCGTGCGACGTGCGGCCCTCGGCGTCGACGGCGATGTGGCCGTCGTGATCCGTGTCGAGGTCGAGCCCCGAGAGGAAGTCGAGGGCGGTCGAGTAGCGCGGGCGCACGAAGCCGCCGGTGCGCGGGACGAGGGAGCCGTCCTGCATGCGGAGGCCGGTGACGACCGCGCGTTCGCCCTCGATGTCGGCGACGGGCCGGCGGTCGACGCGGATTCCGAGGGACGCTAGCCCGCGCTCCCCCGCCTCGTCGATGTGCGCGACGCCGTTGGTGAACACGATGATGTCGCGCGACCACTGCGAGAGCAGCAGCGCGCGCTCCACGAGGTCGTCGGTCTCGCCGATGAGGAAGAGCGGTTCGTCGGCCTTCTCGTAGCCGTCGCACTCCATGCAGCTGTGCACGGCGGTGCCGTAGTAGGCGCGGATGCTCGGCAGGTCAGGCAGCGTCTCCACGAGGCCGGTGGCGATGAGGATCCGCCGCGCGTGTACCTCGCGGTCGGGCGCGCGACGCACGCCCTTCGCGCGGATCGTGAAGCCGCCCTCGGCGGGCTCCGCGGACTGCACGACGGCGAGCTGGAACTCGCCCTCGTCGTACCCCTCCACCTCGACCTGTCCGAGCTTGCGGAGCTCGAGCGGGGAGATCCCGTCGCGGGTGACGAAGCCGTGCGACATGAGGGTCGCGGCGTTGCGCGGGCGGCTGCTGTCGAGCACCAGCGTGTGGCGGCGGGCGCGCACCAGGTTCAGCGCGGCGGACAGGCCCGCTGGACCCGCGCCGATGACGACGACGTCGTAGGCGTCGCCGCTCGCGGTGGATCCCGCGACCCCGGGATCACTCACCGAGCATCCCGGCGAGCCGGTCGAGGCGCGCGATGGTCTCGTCCTTGCCGAGCAGCACCATCGACTCGAACAGCGGCGGCGAGATGCGACGCCCCGAGACGGCGACGCGCAGCGGCCCGTAGGCGAGGCGCGGCTTCATGCCCATGCCGGTGATGAGCGTGTTCTGGAGCATCTCCTGCACCAGGTCGACGTCCCACTGCGTGTGCGGGACGCCGTCGAGCGCGCCGCGGGAGGCGGCGAGGACCTCGGGGGCATCGTCCTTGAGCGCCTGGACGGCCGCGTCGTCGTAGGGCAGCGCGTCGGCCGTGGTGAAGAGGAACGACAGCAGGTCGGGCGCCTCGCCGAGCAGCTGCATGCGCTCCTGCACGAGGGGCGCGGCCGCATCCAGCATGCGCTTCTCGTCGTGGCTGAGCTCCGCGCCGACCACGTCCGCGGCCTGCAGGTACGGCACGAGGCGCCCGGCGAAGTCGTCGAGCGCGAGCAGGCGGATGTGGTCGCCGTTCAGCGACTCCGCCTTCTTGAGGTCGAAGCGGGCAGGGGCGGGCGTGACGTCGGCGACGTCGAACGCGGTGATCATCTCCATCCGCGAGAAGACGTCGCGGTCGTGCGTGAGCGACCAGCCGAGCAGCGCCAGGTAGTTGATGAGGCCCTCGGGGATGAAGCCGCGGTCGCGGTGGTGGAACAGGTTCGACTCGGGGTCGCGCTTGGAGAGCTTCTTGTTGCCCTCCCCCATCACGTAGGGCAGGTGGCCGAAGCGCGGGATGGCGTCGGCCACGCCGATGTCGATGAGGGCGTGGTACAGCGCGATCTGTCGGGGCGTCGACGACAGCAGGTCCTCGCCGCGGAGCACGTGCGTAATCCCCATGAGCGCGTCGTCGACGGGGTTCACGAGCGTGTAGAGCGGGGCGCCGTTCGGGCGCACGAGCACGAAGTCGGGGAAGGAACCGGCCGGGAACGTGACCGTGCCGCGCACGAGGTCGTCGAACGAGAGGTCGGTGTCCGGCACGCGGAGGCGGAGGGCGGGCGAGCGGCCCTCGTCGCGGAACGCCTGGCGCTCGGCCTCGGTGAGGTCGCGCTCGAAGTTGTCGTAGCCCATCTTCGGGTCGCGGCCGGCGGCGCGGTTGCGCGCCTCGATCTCCTCGGCCGTGGCGTAGCTCTCGTAGAGGTGGCCGGACGCGGTGAGCTTCGCGATGACATCGAGGTAGAGGTCGGTGCGCTGCGACTGGCGGTACGGCGCGTGCGGTCCGCCGACGCCCTCCCCCTCGTCCCAGTCGATCTCGAGCCAGCGCAGCGCCTCGATGAGCTGCTCGTAGCTCTCCTCGCTGTCGCGCGCGGCGTCGGTGTCCTCGACGCGGAAGACCAGCTTGCCGCCGGTGTGGCGGGCGTACGCCCAGTTGAAGAGCGCCGTGCGGATGAGCCCCACGTGCGGCGTGCCGGTCGGGGACGGGCAGAACCGGACGCGGACGTCGGTGCCGGAAGCGGTGGTCACGGGGTGCGCGGTTGTCTCAGTCATCCTGGATCCGATTCTAGGGCGCGGGCGTGCCCTCCCCGGCGGTCCCGGGCTGGCCGTCAGCGCAGTACGGCTCGAGCAGGTCCCACCGGTCGTACTGGTCGCCGGGCGGCACCCCGCACTCGAGGAGGACGGCGCCGGCGTAGCGCATCGGGTCGAGCCCCTCGAGCGTCCCGGATCCGCGGAACGCGCCGTCGCAGCCCGTGACGGTCACGTGCGCGGACTGCGCGGAGCCCAGGTATCCGATGACGTAGCGCGCCTCGCGGTCGAGCACGGGATCGAACGAGGTGATCTGCAGCGGTCGCCCGAACCGCGGCCCGACGAGACCGCGGTCGCGGAGGTCCGCCCGGAGGAACGCGGCCCAGGTCTCGGGCGGGGCGAGACTGTCGTCGACCGGCTCGGCGGACCCGTCGCGCTCGTCGAGCTCCAGGCGGAGCGCCGGACGCAGGGCGGTGTCGGTGCGCGTGACGCGTTGGGTCGTGGATCCGAGGCCCGGCTGCTCCCCCGCGCTCGGGATCCGCACCTGCATGACCCGGACGGCGAGCAGCTCGTCGTCCGGGCCGGCCTGCGGCTCCGCCCAGTCGATCGAGAGGTCGGACGAGGTGCAGCCCGCCGGCAGGCCGAGCTCCTCGGCCCCCGGGGTCGGCGACGCGGACGGCGTCGGAGCAGCCGAGGGTCCCGGCGTCTCGAGCCCGTAGTCGGAGACGTCGTACACGCAGCCCGAGAGCAGCGCGACCGCGGCGGCCGCCAGCGCGACGCGCGCCGGACGGCCGAGGCGGATCACGGTCAGGCGCGGGCGCGGGCGCGCGCGGGATTCGAGAGCGTGCCGATGCCTTCGATCGACACCTCGACGACCTGGCCGTCGGTGAACGGCCCGACGCCCGCCGGCGTGCCCGTGAGGATCACGTCGCCAGGCAGCAGCGTCCACACGCGCGACGCGAACACGATGAGCTCGGGCACGGTGTGCACCATCTCGCTCGTGCGGCCGGACTGGCGGAGCTCCCCGTCCACGCGCGTCTCGATGAGCGCGTCCTCGAACGAGCCCTCGGTCTCGATGACCGGGCCGAGCGGGCAGAACGTGTCGTAGCCCTTGGCACGGGCCCACTGGCTCTCGGAGTGCTGGATGTCACGGGCGGTCACGTCGTTGCCGATCGTGTAGCCGAAGATCGAGCGCGCCGCGTCCTCCACGGACACGTCGCGCGTGATCCGGCCGATGACCACCGCGAGCTCGCCCTCGTGCTCGACCTGCTGGCTGTCGGCGGGCAGGCGGATCGCGTCGTCCGGACCGATGACCGAGGTGTTGGGCTTCAGGAAGATGAGCGGCGTGGTGGGCGCCTCGCTGCCGTGCTCGGCCGCGTGGGCGGCGTAGTTGCGACCCACCGCGACGACCTTCGAGCGGGGGATCACGGGCGCGAGCAGCCGCGCGTCGGCGAGCGGCACGCGCTCCCCCGTGGTCTGGTAGCCGCTGAACATGGGGTCGCCGGTGAGGACGACCAGGTGGCCCTCCTCCTCGTCGAGGATGCCGAAGCGGGGGTCGTCACCGGTGCTGAATCGCGCGATCTTCACGCTGACGACCCTAGCCGTGCGGGCGGCGCGCAGCCGCCCGCACCAGGCACCGGGCTGCGCGCTACCCGTCGAGGCGCGTGAGCCAGCCGTGGCGGTCCGGGATCCGCCCGTACTGGATGTCGGTGAGCTCCTGGCGCAGAGACATGGTCAGCTCGCCCGCGGGCGCGTCGATGTCGCCCACGTCGAGGCCCTCGCCCAGCAGCCGGCCGATGGGCGTGATGACCGCCGCCGTGCCGCACGCGAACACCTCGGTGATCTCGCCCGACGCGACGCCGTCGACCCACTCGGACAGCTCCACGCGCCGCTTCTCGACCGTGAGGCCGCGGTCGCGCGCGAGCTCCAGGATCGAGTCCCGCGTGATGCCCTCGAGGATGCTCTCCGAATCGGGCGTGACCAGGCGGCCGTCCTCGTAGACGAGCACGATGTTCATCCCGCCGAGCTCCTCGAGGTAGCGCCCCTCCTCGGAGTCGAGGAAGAGCACCTGTGCGCAGCCGTGCGACGCGGCCTCGGCCTGCGGGAGGAGCGAGGCGGCGTAGTTGCCGCCGCACTTGGCGGCGCCCGTGCCGCCCTTGCCGGCGCGGGAGTACTGCGTCGACAGCCAGATGGAGACGGGGGCGACGCCGCCCGTGAAGTACGCGCCCGCGGGGCTCGCGATGACGTAGTAGCCCACGCGCTGGGCGGCGCGCACGCCGAGGAAGCTCTCGTTGGCGATCATGAACGGGCGGAGGTAGAGGCTCTGCTCCGCCGCGCGCGGCACCCACTCGATGTCGGCGCGCACGAGCTGCGTCACCGACTCGACGAAGTCCTCGGTCGAGAGCTCGGGCAGCGCGAGGCGGCGGGCCGAGCGCTGCAGGCGCGCCGCGTTGCGGTCGGGGCGGAAGGTCCAGACGGATCCGTCGGCGTGGCGGTACGCCTTCATGCCCTCGAAGATCTCCTGGCCGTAGTGCAGCACGCTCGCGGCCGGATCCAGCTGGAGCGGCCCGTACGGGACGACGCGGGCGTCGTGCCAGCCGCCGTCGAGGGTCCAGTCGATCTGCACCATGTGGTCCGTGAAGTGCTTGCCGAAGCCGGGGTCCGCGAGGATCGCCTCCCGCTCGGCGTCGGCGCGGGCCGTCTCGGACGGGGTGCGCGCGAACGCGAGCGGGAAGGCGGCGGCGGTGCTGGTGGAGCTCATGGGGTCCTTCAGTGGTTCGTGGAGAGGGCGCGGAGCACGGCGTCGCCGACGTCCGCGGTGGATCGGGGTGCCGCGCCGCTCGAGGCGCGCGCGGCGAGGTCGGCGGACACGGCGGCCGTGACGCGCGCGGCGGCCTCGGGGAGCCCGAGGTGGTCGAGCAGGAGCGCGACCGAGAGGATGGCCGCGGTCGGGTCGGCCTTCTGCTGGCCGGCGATGTCGGGCGCGGATCCGTGCACCGGCTCGAACATGCTCGGAAACGCGCCCGTGGGGTTGACGTTGCCGGACGCCGCGAGGCCGATGCCGCCCGAGATGGCCGCGGCGAGGTCGGTGATGATGTCGCCGAACAGGTTGTCGGAGACGATCACGTCGAAGCGCGACGGGTCGGTGACCAGGAAGATCATGGTCGCGTCGACGTGCAGGTAGTCGACCGTGACGTCGGGGTGCTCGGCGGCGACGCGGTCGACGGTGCGCTGCCACAGGGACCCGGCGAACGTGAGCACGTTGGTCTTGTGCACGAGCGTGACGTGCTTGCGGTCGCGCTTCTCCGCGAGCTCGAACGCGAACCGGACGGTGCGCTCGACGCCGTGCGCCGTGTTGACGGACACCTCGGTCGCGATCTCGTGCTCGGTCCCGCGGCGGAGCACGCCGCCGTTGCCCGCGTACGGGCCCTCGGTGCCCTCGCGGACGACGACGAAGTCGACCTCCCCGGGTGCGGCGAGAGGTGAGACGACGCCCGGCAGCAGGGTCGTGGGCCGCAGGTTGATGTAGTGGTCGAACGCGAAGCGCAGCTTCAGGAGCAGGCCGCGCTCGATGATGCCGCCGGCGAGGCGCGCATCGCGGGGGTCGCCGCCGACCGCGCCGAGCAGGATCGCGTCATGCCGTGCGAGGGCCGCCAGGTCGGAGTCGGTGAGGATCTCGCCGGTCTCGAGGAAGTGCCCGGCGCCGAACGGGTACTGCGTGGTGTCGAGCGACACGTCCGACGGGACCGCCTCCCGGAGCACGCGCAACGCCTCGTGGACGACCTCCGGGCCGATGCCGTCCCCGGGGACGACGGCGAGCGAGATGGTGCGGGGCATGGATCCTCCCGGGCTCGGTGGGTGTCGGGCCAGGTTACCCGTCCGTCGGAGGGCTCCGCTCGCTAGGCTCGAGGCTCACCTCCCGACGATCGAAGGACCTCCCATGAGCATCGGACTCGGCATCTTCCTCGTCGTCGTCGGCGCGATCCTCGCGTTCGCCGTCGACCTCACCGTCCCCGGCGTCGACCTGCAGCTGGTCGGCTACATCCTCATGGGCGGCGGTGCTCTGGTGATCATCATCGGCATCGCCCTGCTCGCGCGTCGCCGCACCGCGGTCAGCGAGACCCGCACGCGGATCGACCCGCAGACGGGCCAGCGGATCACGCGCAGCGAGCGCTCCGACGACAACGTCGTCTGAGGCGCTGAGGCGCTGACCCGCGCGCCCGCTCAGTCGTGCGAGCTGGCGCGGCGGAGGCTCGTGAGCGAGATGACGATGGCGCCCAGCATCAGCACCGCGCCGATGATCGACGTCGTGACCACGCCGCCGTCGAACGCCTGGTGCGCAGACTCGAGGAGCGCCGACCCCACGTCCGCCGGCACGCGCTCGGCGACCGACACCGCTCCCCCGAGCGTCTCCCGGGCCGCGGACGCGTCCCTGTCGGAGAGGCCCGCGGGCAGCGCGAGTCCCGTGCGGTAGCTGGCCGTCACGATGCTGCCGAGCACGGCCGTGCCGAGCACCGCGCCCACCTCGTACGCCGTCTCGGAGACCGCGGACGCCGCACCCGCCTTCGCGGGTGGGACGGCCGCGATGATCAGGTCGTTGGAGATGGTCTGCGACGCGCCGATGCCCGCGCCCAGCAGGCAGAACGCGAACACCAGGAGCCCGACCGACGCGCCCCTGCCCGTCGCCGCGAGGATCACGTACGCGACGGCCGAGAAGGCGAGCGCGATCGCCACCACGCGGGATGGACGGGCGCGCGCCACGATGGGCACGATCACGAGGCCCGAGACGATGACCACGACGGATCCGGGGATCAGCGCGAAGCCCGACGCGAGCGGGTCGAGCCCCGCGACCAGCTGCAGGTGCTGCGTCACGAAGAAGAGGAAGCCCACGAGCGACACGACGCTCAGCAGGTTGACGAGCACGGCTCCCGTGAACACGGGCTCACGGAACAGCGCCACGTCGAGCATCGGGTTCCGGGCCCGCGACATGCGGCGCACGAAGAGGATGCCCGCGACCACGCCGACGACGGGCGCCGCGATGGCGAGCGGCGTCACGCCCTCGGTCGCGAACGTCTTGATCGCGTAGACGATGGGCGCGACGGTCGCCAGGGACAGCAGGATCGCGACCACGTCGATGGGACCGGGCGCCGGGTCCTTCGACTCGGGGACGAGCACGGGCGTGAGGATCAGCAGCGGCAGCAGCACGGGCACGGCCACCAGGAACACCGATCCCCACCAGAAGTGCTCGAGCAGCACGCCGCCGACGAGCGGGCCGAGCGCGGATCCGCCGGAGAAGCCCGACGCCCAGATGGCGATCGCCAGGCGGCGCTGCTTGCGGTCGGTGAAGATCGAGCGGAGGAGCGAGAGCGTGGAGGGCATGAGCATCGCGCCGAAGAAGCCCAGCAGCGCACGGGCGCCGATGAGCTGCGAGGCGTCGGTCGCGAACGCGGCGAGGGCCGAGACGAGGCCGAAGCCGGCCGCGCCGATCATGAGGAGGCGGCGACGGCCGTAGCGGTCGCCCATGTTGCCCATCGCGACGAGGAGTCCCGCGAGCACGAGCGGGTAGGCGTCGATGATCCAGAGCTGCGCGGCGCCCGACGGCTCGAGGTCGCGCGCGATGGACGGCATCGCGAAGCTCAGCACCGTGTTGTCGATGGAGACGAGGAGCACCGGGAGCATCAGCACCACGAGCGCGGCCCACTGGCGTCGCCCGGCGCGGCCGGTGGCGGCGGTCACGGGGACGGATGCGGTGCGGGGCGTGGACATGACGGGGCTTCCTGACGTCGGGCGGCGACGGCGCGGGATGCGCGGACGGGGCCGCGGGAGCGGCCGGGATCACTGTACCGTCCGGTCGGTACAGCGGGCAACCCGCCGCTACGCTGGATCCATGCCCGCCACACCGCCCGACGACCCCGCGCCCGAGCCCGAGTCCGCACCCGGGCCCGCACCCGAGTCCGACGCCACGTCCTCCCCCGGCGGCACCGCGCGCGACCGCATCCTCGACGCCTTCGAGGAGCTGCTCGTGCAGCAGGGCGAGCGCGGCACGACCCTCGAGGCCGTCGCCGCCGCGGCCGGCGTCTCCAAGGGCGGGCTGCTCTACCACTTCGGCGGCAAGGAGGCTCTCGTCGAGGGGCTCCTCGCCCGCATGGCCGCGCTCGCGCGCGAGGACGTGGAGCGGCTCCGGCACGCCGAGCGCGGGCCCGTCGACCGGTGGATCCGCGGATCGCTCTCCACCGCCACGCCCTTCGACCGCGCCTACGTCGCGACCTCCCGGCTCGCGCAGGGGAACCACCCGCGCGCCCGCGACACGCTCACGCACCTGCAGGACGAGTGGGCCGCCGTGATCCTCGAGGCCGTGGGCGACCCGGCCGTCGCGCGGGCCGTGCTCCTCATCGGCGACGGCCTCTACTACAACTCGGCGCTGCAGCCCTGGCTCGGCGGATCCGCCCCGGCCGACGACGCGCTCGACGAGCTCATCCGCGTGGTCGACGACCTCGTGCGGATCCGCTCCACCGGCCGCTGACCGGGCCCGGGCGCGGCGCGAGGGCGGCCGCCGCAGCAGCCGCCCTCGCGGTGGTCCGTCAGACGGGGATCAGTCGGCGATGTCGATCTCGCGCAGCGACGTGGCCTGGATCGCCCGACGCACGTTCTCGAGCACGCCGTCCGGCACGGGCGAGTCGACGCTGAGCACGCTGAGCGCGCGGCCGCCGGCCTCCTGGCGGGCGATCTGCATGCCGGCGATGTTGACCTCGGCGTCGCCGAACTCCTTGCCGTAGACCGCGACGATGCCGGGACGGTCCTCGTACTTCATGACGATGAGGTGACGGCTGAACGGCACCTCGACGTCGTAGCCGTCGATCTCGACGAGCTTCTCGATCTGCTTGGTGCCCGTGAGCGTGCCCGACACCGACACCTGCGTGCCGTCGGAGAGCGCGCCGCGGATGCTGAGCACGTTGCGGTACTCCTCCGACACGGCGTCCGTGATGAGCCGCACCTCGAGCCCGCGCTGCTCGGCGAGGAGCGGCGCGTTGACGTAGGAGACGTTCTCGCTGACCACGTTCGTGAACACGCCCTTGAGCGCCGCGAGCTTGAGGACGCTCACGTCGTAGCCGGCGAGCTCGCCGCGCACCACGACGTCGATGCTCGTGAGCGCCTCGTGGGCGAGACCCGAGAACACCTGGCCGAGCTTCTCCATCAGCGGGATGCCGGGGCGCACGTACGGGTCGATGACGCCGCCCGCGACGTTCACGGCGTCCGGCACGAGCTCGCCGCCGAGCGCCAGGCGCACGCTCTTCGCGACCGAGACGCCGGCCTTCTCCTGCGCCTCGTCGGTGGAGGCGCCGAGGTGCGGGGTGACGATGATGTTGTCGAGCTCCAGCAGCGGGGATCCCGTGGGCGGCTCACTCACGAACACGTCGAGGCCGGCGCCCGCGATGCGCTTCGACTTGAGGGCCGTGTACAGCGCGTCCTCGTCGATGATGCCGCCGCGGCTCGCGTTGACGATGCGCAGGGACGGCTTCGCGAGCGCGAACTGCTCCGTGGAGATGAGGCCCGTCGTGTCGGGCGTCTTGGGG
Source organism: Clavibacter lycopersici (assembly GCF_003576405.1). Taxonomy (GTDB): domain Bacteria; phylum Actinomycetota; class Actinomycetes; order Actinomycetales; family Microbacteriaceae; genus Clavibacter; species Clavibacter lycopersici. The sequence continues at coordinate 1,459 of NZ_QWGT01000020.1, read as the reverse complement.
ATGTGGATGGTGATGAAGTCGGACGCCCTCATCAGCTCGTCGAGCGGCAGGAGCTGCACGCCGAGCTGCTGCGCGCGGGCCGGCGTGACGTAGGGGTCGTAGGCCACGAGCGTGGCGCCGAAGCCCGCGAGGCGCTGGGCCACGAGCGTGCCGATGCGGCCGAGGCCGACGATGCCGATCGTCTTCTCGTAGAGCTCGACGCCCGTGAACGAGGAGCGCTTCCAGAGGCCCTGCTTCAGCGACGCGCTCGCGTCCGGGATGAAGCGGGCGAGCGAGAGGATGTGGCCGATGGCGAGCTCGGCGGCCGAGATGACGTTGGAGGTCGGCGCGTTCACGACCATGACGCCCGCGGTGGTCGCGGCCTTGATGTCGACGTTGTCGAGGCCCACGCCCGCGCGGGCGACGACCTGCAGGCGGGGCGCGGCGGCGATGGCCTCCGCGTCGATCCTCGTCGCGGAGCGCACGAGCACCGCGTCCGCCTCCGCGAGGGCCGCGAGCAGCGCCGGCCGGTCGGTGCCGTCGACGGATCGGACGTCGAAGTCGGGCCCCAGGGCGTCGACGGTGGCGGGCGAGAGTTCTTCGGCGATGAGCACGACGGGCTTGGTCATTCAGGCGGTCCTTCGGGCGGGGGCGGCTGGGACCCTCACATGGTAGTGGCCCCAGAATGGGCCGATGAGCCATGAGACGTGGGCTGCCGTGCAGCTCGGGGTGCGCATCCTGCTGGCGGTCGTCTTCGTCGGGATGGGCGTGAACCACTTCGTGCCGAAGGCCGCCCGGGCCATGGCGGCGATCATCCCGCCGTCGTTCCGGCGCCCCGGCGTGCCGTCTCCCCTGGCCCTCGTCCGGATCACGGGCCTGTGCGAGATCGCGGGCGGCGTGGGCCTCCTCGTCGACCCCGTGCGCCTCGCGGCGGGGATCGCGCTGGCGGTGTTCCTCGTCGCGGTCTTCCCCGCGAACGCGTTCGCCGCCCGGCACCCCGAGCGCTTCGGACGCATCGCGATCCCCCTGGTGCCGCGCCTCGTGGCGCAGGTGGTGCTGATCGCGCTCGTGCTGTTCGCGGGCTGGCCGCTCTAGCGCTCCGCCGCTAGACGAGCGGCAGCAGGGCCGCGAGGCCGACCGTGAGCGCGCTCGCGGCGGCGAGGCCCGCGAGCATGACGAGGACCCGCGCGGCGACGGGTCGGCCGCGCGTCGCGAGCGCCGCGAGGACGAAGGCGACGATGGGTGCGAGGATCGCGCCGACGAGCGTCGCCACCGTGCCCGGCCGGAGCGTGCCGCCGAACGCCGTCGCGATGTCGCGGAAGGCCGTGTACTGGTCGACGGCCTGCCAGACGAGGATCCCGTGGGCGAGCGCCCCGAGGATCCCGACGACCCAGCCGGCGCGCGTCGGCCGGCCACGCCGCGTCCGGACGGGAGCGGTCGCGGGGGCGCCGACCGCGGCCCGGTCGCCGCTCATCGCGTC
>NZ_QWGT01000019.1 GCF_003576405.1 Clavibacter lycopersici | reverse complement strand
GCCGCGAGCGCGAGGCCCGCGAGGCCGACGCCCGCGAGCGCGACGAGCGCGACCGCCGCGCCCGCGACGAGGAGACCGCGCGCCAGTCGCAGTCGCAGCCCATCTACGTCCAGGCCCCCGTGCCGCCGGAGAAGCGCGGCAACCGCGGCTTCGGCGTGCTCATCGCCGTCGTCGCCGCGATCCTGTTCGCCCTGCTGTACTCGCTCGGCGCCGCCCTGCTCGGCTCGGTCCGCGACCCGGACGCGTTCGGCGAGTCCTTCGGCCGCTACATCTCGTCGCCCGTCTTCTACGTGCCGACCATCGCGTTCCTCGTCTTCTTCGTGCTGCTCGCGCTCCTGGTCAACCGGGGGAAGTGGTGGGCGTTCGTCCTCGGCGGCCTGCCCGTCGCGATCCTCGTCTACGCCGTGTACGTCGGCACGCGCCTCCTCCAGGGCGGCGTCATGGACCTGGGCCCGTCCGAGCAGGCGCTCCTGCTCCAGCGCACGGTGACCTTCCCCGACGGGATCCTCGCGGGCTTCCTCGCCCGCGAGCTCGTCACCTGGCTCGGCGCCGGCATCAGCGCCCGCGGCCGTCGCGTCAAGGCCAAGAACGCCGAGGCCCGCGCCGAGTACGACAGGAAGCTGGCGGAGCAGCCGGACCACCGCTGACGCGTGTCAGGCTGGGGGAGTGATCCCCCTCCTGGCCGCCGTCATGCACGTCGCGCTCGTCGTGTGCGTCTTCGGCTTCGCCGCCCTGTTCGGCGGTGACGACGTGATCCCCGAACGCGACGCGGGCGTGCTCCTCGGCCCCGTGATGGTCGTGAGCACCACGCTGGTCTTCGCCGGCGGGCTCATCCGCACCACGCGCGAGGCCGGCCGCGAGCGCCGGATCCCCGTCCTGCCCGTGCTCGGCTGGGGCGCCGCCGCATGGCTCGCCTACGGGATCGTCGGCGCCGTGCTCTACCTGCTCGGCGGCGCGGACGTGTTCGCGAGCCTCTCCTTCGCCGTGCGCCACCTGGTGGATCCGTTCGGCATCGCCGTGCTCGGCATCTCGGCGCTGCTGGGGCTCGGCGCCGTCGCGCTGGCGGCCCGCGGCCCGTCGTCCACCGTTTGACCGGCGAGTCGCGGAACTGTATCGTTGCGGGGGTGTGCGCTCAGGCGTGCGCTCGTGTCGTGCCGTGAAGTCGGTCCGCACGAGCCGGCCAGGAGCACACCGATCAGGGTTCGTCCATTCGGCCGGCCCCCACGGCATACCCGCCGGCGCCTCCCACTCCCGTGGTCGGCGGACGCGCGGGTCCAGTTGAACTCGATCCCCGCTCGCGGGCGTCGAATGCTGACCATCAACCCGCTGTCACCGTGCAGCATCGAGGAGTCCCGTAGTGCCCACCATCCAGCAGCTGGTCCGCAAGGGCCGCACGCCCAAGGTCGTCAAGACCAAGGCGCCCGCCCTGAAGGCGAACCCCCAGCAGCGCGGCGTCTGCACCCGCGTCTACACGACCACGCCCAAGAAGCCGAACTCGGCCCTGCGCAAGGTCGCCCGCGTCAAGCTCAGCAACGGCCAGGAGGTGACGGCCTACATCCCCGGTGAGGGCCACAACCTCCAGGAGCACTCCATGGTCCTCGTCCGCGGCGGTCGCGTGAAGGACCTCCCCGGCGTGCGCTACAAGATCGTCCGCGGCGCGCTCGACACCCAGGCCGTGAAGAACCGCAAGCAGGCTCGCAGCCGGTACGGCGCGAAGATGGAGAAGAAGTAATGCCTCGCAAGGGTCCCGCCCCCAAGCGCCCTGTCGTCGCAGATCCCGTCTACGGTGCGCCGATCGTCAGCCAGCTCGTCAACAAGATCCTGCTCGACGGCAAGAAGGGCCTCGCCGAGAAGATCGTCTACGACGCCCTCGCCGGCGTCGCCGCGAAGAACGGCCAGGACGCCGTCGTCACGCTGAAGAAGGCGCTCGACAACGTCCGCCCGGCCCTCGAGGTCCGCTCGCGCCGCGTGGGTGGCTCCACCTACCAGGTGCCGATCGAGGTCAAGCCGCACCGCGCGAACACCCTCGCGCTGCGCTGGCTCACGACGTACGCCAAGTCGCGTCGCGAGAAGACCATGACCGAGCGTCTCACCAACGAGATCCTCGACGCATCCAACGGCCTCGGTGCCGCGGTCAAGCGCCGCGAGGACACCCACAAGATGGCCGAGTCGAACAAGGCGTTCGCCCACTACCGCTGGTAGTCGACCACCTGGTTCGACAGCACCACCAACCCCTTTCGGAGGAACCTGTGGCACAGGACGTGCTCACCGACCTGAACAAGGTCCGCAACATCGGCATCATGGCTCACATCGATGCCGGCAAGACCACCACCACCGAGCGCATCCTGTACTACACGGGCATCACTCACAAGATCGGCGAGGTCCACGACGGCGCCGCCACGATGGACTGGATGGCCCAGGAGCAGGAGCGCGGCATCACCATCACGTCCGCCGCGACGACGTGCTTCTGGAACAAGAACCAGATCAACATCATCGACACCCCCGGGCACGTCGACTTCACCGTCGAGGTGGAGCGTTCGCTCCGCGTCCTCGACGGCGCGGTCGCCGTGTTCGACGGCAAGGAGGGCGTCGAGCCCCAGTCCGAGACGGTGTGGCGCCAGGCCGACAAGTACGACGTGCCGCGCATTTGCTTCGTCAACAAGATGGACAAGCTCGGCGCCGACTTCTACTTCACGGTCGACACCATCGTGAACCGCCTCGGCGCCAAGCCGCTGGTCATCCAGCTGCCCATCGGCGCGGAGGGCGGCTTCGAGGGCGTCATCGACCTGGTCGAGATGCGCGCGCTGACCTGGCGCGGCGACTCCAAGGGAGACGTCGAGCTCGGTGCGAAGTACGACATCGAGGAGATCCCCGCTGACCTCCAGGACAAGGCGGACGAGTACCGGGCCAAGCTGCTCGAGACCGTCGCCGAGACCGACGACGCGCTGCTCGAGAAGTACTTCGGCGGCGAGGAGCTGACGGTGGCGGAGATCAAGGCCGCCATCCGCAAGCTCACCGTCAACAGCGAGATCTACCCCGTGCTCTGCGGCTCCGCGTTCAAGAACCGCGGCGTCCAGCCGATGCTCGACGCGGTGATCGACTACCTCCCCAGCCCGCTCGACGTGCCCCCCATGGAGGGCCACGACGTGCGCGATGAGGAGAAGATCATCATCCGCAAGCCCGACTCGACCGAGCCCTTCTCGGCGCTCGCGTTCAAGGTCGCGGTGCACCCGTTCTTCGGTCGCCTCACCTACGTGCGCGTCTACTCGGGTCACATCGCGAGCGGCTCGCAGGTCATCAACTCGACCAAGGGCAAGAAGGAGCGCATCGGGAAGATCTTCCAGATGCACTCCAACAAGGAGAACCCGGTCGACTCGGTCACCGCGGGTCACATCTACGCGGTCATCGGCCTCAAGGACACGACCACGGGCGACACGCTCTGCGACCCGACGGACCAGATCGTCCTCGAGTCGATGACGTTCCCCGAGCCCGTCATCGAGGTCGCGATCGAGCCGAAGACGAAGGCCGACCAGGAGAAGCTGGGTGTCGCCATCCAGAAGCTCGCCGAGGAGGACCCGACCTTCCGCACCGAGCAGAACCAGGAAACCGGTCAGACGGTCATCAAGGGAATGGGCGAGCTCCACCTCGACATCCTGGTCGACCGCATGAAGCGCGAGTTCAACGTCGAGGCGAACGTCGGCAAGCCGCAGGTCGCGTACCGCGAGACCATCCGCGGCACCGTCGACAAGCACGACTTCACGCACAAGAAGCAGACGGGTGGATCCGGCCAGTTCGCCAAGATCCAGATCAAGATCGAGCCCATGGAGGTGACCGCGGAGAAGACCTACGAGTTCGACAACAAGGTCACCGGCGGTCGCGTCCCCCGGGAGTACATCCCCTCGGTGGACGCGGGCATCCAGGACGCCCTCCAGGTCGGCATCCTCGCCGGCTACCCGATGGTCGGCGTGAAGGCGACGCTGCTCGACGGCGCCGCGCACGACGTCGACTCCTCGGAGATGGCGTTCAAGATCGCCGGCTCGATGGCCTTCAAGGAGGCCGCGCGCAAGGCGAAGCCCGTGCTGCTCGAGCCGCTCATGGCCGTCGAGGTCCGCACGCCCGAGGAGTACATGGGCGACGTCATCGGCGACCTGAACTCCCGTCGCGGGCAGATCCAGGCGATGGAGGACGCCAGCGGCGTGAAGGTCATCACCGCGAACGTCCCCCTGTCGGAGATGTTCGGCTACGTCGGCGACCTGAGGAGCAAGACCTCGGGCCGCGCGGTGTACTCGATGAGCTTCGGCAGCTACGCCGAGGTCCCGAAGGCTGTCGCCGACGAGATCGTCCAGAAGAACAAGGGCGAGTAGCCCTCCAGTTCGAGCGGCATCCGCCGTTTCAGTACCATAAGCAAGATCTCCAACACGCTGGGCGTCCGGGAACAACCGGACGCCCCGCAACCGAGTCCTGAGGAGGACCCACAGTGGGTAAGGCCAAGTTCGAGCGGACCAAGCCGCACGTCAACATCGGAACGATCGGTCACGTCGACCACGGCAAGACGACGCTGACGGCAGCGATCTCCAAGGTCCTGGCGGACAAGTACCCGTCGGCGACCAACGTGCAGCGCGACTTCGCGTCCATCGACTCCGCTCCCGAGGAGCGCCAGCGCGGCATCACGATCAACATCTCGCACGTCGAGTACGAGACGCCCAAGCGTCACTACGCTCACGTCGACGCCCCGGGTCACGCTGACTACATCAAGAACATGATCACGGGCGCCGCCCAGATGGACGGCGCGATCCTCGTGGTCGCCGCCACCGACGGCCCCATGGCGCAGACGCGCGAGCACGTCCTGCTCGCGAAGCAGGTCGGCGTGCCGTACCTGCTCGTCGCGCTCAACAAGTCCGACATGGTCGACGACGAGGAGATCCTCGAGCTCGTCGAGCTCGAGGTCCGCGAGCTGCTCTCCAGCCAGGACTTCGACGGCGACAACGCCCCCGTCGTCCAGGTCTCCGGCCTCAAGGCGCTCGAGGGCGACGAGAAGTGGGTCGAGCAGATCGTCAAGCTCATGGAGGCGGTCGACGAGTCCATCCCCGAGCCCGTCCGCGACAAGGACAAGCCGTTCCTCATGCCCGTCGAGGACGTCTTCACGATCACCGGTCGTGGAACCGTCGTCACGGGTCGTGCCGAGCGCGGCACCCTCGCCATCAACTCGGACGTCGAGATCGTGGGCATCCGTCCCACCGTCAAGACCACCGTCACGGGCATCGAGATGTTCCACAAGCAGCTCGACGAGGCCTGGGCCGGCGAGAACTGCGGGCTCCTGCTCCGCGGCACCAAGCGCGAGGACGTCGAGCGCGGCCAGGTCATCGTCAAGCCGGGTTCGGTCACGCCGCACACGGACTTCGAGGGCACCGCGTACATCCTCTCCAAGGAGGAGGGCGGGCGTCACAACCCGTTCTACGCGAACTACCGTCCGCAGTTCTACTTCCGCACCACCGACGTCACCGGCGTCATCACGCTGCCCGAGGGCACCGAGATGGTCATGCCCGGCGACACCACCGACATGAACGTCGCGCTGATCCAGCCGATCGCCATGGAGGAGGGCCTCGGCTTCGCCATCCGTGAGGGTGGCCGCACCGTCGGCGCCGGCACGGTCACGAAGATCGTCAAGTAGCTCCAGCTCCACCAGCACCACCTCCGACAGGGTCGGGCCGTCATGGCCCGGCCCTGTCGGCCGTTAACGTGCGGGCAGGTGTCACGGCTGACCGGGAGCCTTCGGATCGTGCCCTAACGGATAGCGGCAGGACGCGTAGGTTCGATCAATGGTCAGACTCCGGCGCAGCGACGCCACCGGCAAGGGCTACACCCGCAAGAGGGCCGGCAAGGGCTGGACGTACCTCGACTCCGACGGCAACCGCGTCACGGACAAGGCCCTGCGCGCGCGCATGGAGCACCTCGGCATCCCGCCCGCATGGACCGACGTCTGGATAGCGCCGTACGAGAACGGCCACGTGCAGGCCACGGGGATGGACAGCGCCGGACGCAGGCAGTACATCTACCACCCGACCTGGCGCGAGCAGAAGGACCGGATCAAGTTCGACCGCGCGCTGCAGCTCGCCGAGTCGCTGCCGGCCGCGCGTCGCCAGGTCACCATCCACCTCCGCCAGGACGGGTTCACGCGCGAGCGCGCGCTGGCCGCTGGCTTCCGGATGCTGGACACGGGCAGCCTCCGCGTGGGCAGCGAGCGCTACACGGAGTCGAACGGCAGCCACGGGCTGTCGACGCTGCTGTGCTCGCACGTCACCGTGCACGGCGACACCGTGCACCTCGAGTTCCCCGCGAAGAGCGGACAGGAGTGGTCGAGCGACATCCGCGACCGCGACCTCGTGCGGGTCGTCGAGGGCCTGCACGACCGCGGCCCGAACGCGCGGCTGCTGGCCTACGAGGACCACGGGGAGTGGCATCCGCTGGGTGCCGCCGACATCAACGACTACGTCCGCGAGCGCACGGGCGGGGAGTTCACGGCCAAGGACTTCCGCACGCTCCACGGCACGGTCGCCGCGGCGATCAGCCTCGCCAAGCACGGACCGGAGGAGACGAAGGGCAAGCGGCAGCGGGCGCTCGCGCAGGCCTACCGGGACGCCGCCGAGGTCCTGAGCAACACCCCGACCATCGCGAAGAACAGCTACGTGGATCCGCGTCTCGTGGACGAGTACGCGCACGGCCGCACGATCGACCCGCAGCGCACCGCGTCAGGGGAGACGGAGCTGCGGAACCTGCTGTTCCGGTGATCCGGACGGCGTCCCCGCCCATGCGCCGCCAGGCGCCGGGAGCCCCGGAAACACGGGGGAGTGGGCGCGACACGCCCGGGTTGCACGCGTGGCCGGACTATGACAAACTCGTCTAGTTCAACATTCCGACGCACGCCGCCCTGCGCGCGAGACGTCGGATCACTGCCAGGCAGTGCATAGCCGCCCGGAGCGCTCGTCGCTCCCGGAGCAGGTTAGGCCGCGGGCAGCAGAGCAGAAGCACACGACACCCACCGGATGAGCACCGCTCGTCCGCGCCCGCATGCGGGCGGGTGCACGAGCTGCCCGAGGCCGCGTCCCACGATGCGCGCCCGGGTGCACGACGGATGGGGCGCGCCACGAGGCACGACCGTCCGAGCGAGGGACACACGCGTCCAATACGGTCCGAGGCCGCATGACGCACGAAAGAGAGAGAGTCACACATGGCGGGACAGAAGATCCGCATCCGACTTAAGTCGTACGACCACTCGGTCATCGACTCCTCGGCCCGGAAGATCGTCGACACGGTGACCCGCGCGGGCGCCACGGTCGTCGGCCCGGTGCCGCTGCCCACGGAGAAGAACGTGATCTGCGTGATCCGTTCCCCCCACAAGTACAAGGACAGCCGCGAGCACTTCGAGATGCGCACGCACAAGCGTCTGATCGACATCGTCGACCCGACGCCGAAGGCGGTCGACTCGCTCATGCGACTCGACCTCCCGGCCGACGTCAACATCGAGATCAAGCTCTAAGGGAACCCATGTCTACCGCTAACAGGACTTTCACCGGTCTGCTCGGCACGAAGCTGGGCATGACGCAGGTGTGGGACGAGAACAACAAGCTCATCCCCGTGACCGTCGTGCAGATCACCCCGAACGTCGTCACCCAGGTGCGCACGCCCGAGGTGGACGGCTACGGCGCCATCCAGATCGCCTACGGCCAGATCGACCCCCGCAAGGCCGACAAGCCCAGCACCGGTCACTTCGACAAGGCCGGCGTCACGCCGCGCCGCCACCTCACCGAGGTCCGCACGGCCGACTTCGCCGAGTACACGCTCGGCCAGGAGATCACCGTCGGCGCCTTCGAGCCCGGATCCAAGGTCGACGTCGTCGGCACCAGCAAGGGCAAGGGCTTCGCCGGCGTCATGAAGCGCCACAACTTCAAGGGCGTCTCGGCCTCGCACGGTTCGCACCGCAACCACCGCAAGCCCGGCTCCATCGGCGCCTCCTCGACCCCCAGCCGTGTCTTCAAGGGCATGCGCATGGCCGGTCGCATGGGCGGCGAGCGCGTCACCGTGCTGAACCTCGTCGTCCACAGCGTGGACGCCGAGAAGGGCCTCCTGCTCGTCAAGGGCGCAGTGCCCGGCGCGCGTGGCCGCATCGTCTTCGTCCGCAACGCAGTGAAGGGGAAGTAGTCATGGCTACCGACACCCAGCTCGACGTCCTCGACGCGACCGGTGCAGTCACCGGCTCCGTCGACCTGCCCGCGTCGATCTTCGACGTGCAGACCAACGTCCCGCTCATCCACCAGGTCGTCGTCGCCCAGCTCGCCGCGGCGCGCCAGGGCACGCACAAGACCAAGGGCCGCGGCGAGGTCTCCGGCGCCGGCCGCAAGCCGTTCAAGCAGAAGGGAACCGGTCGCGCTCGTCAGGGCTCGATCCGCGCCCCCCAGATGACCGGCGGTGGCATCGTCCACGGGCCCACGCCCCGCAACTACTCGCAGCGCACCCCCAAGAAGATGATCGCCGCGGCTCTGCTCGGCGCGCTCTCCGACCGCGCGCGCGGCGCCCGCCTCCACGTCATCGAGAGCCTCGCCGCCGGAGACGTCCCCTCGACGAAGACCGTGGTCGCGCTGCTCGACGGCATCGCCACGAGCAAGCACGTCCTCATCGTCCTGGAGCGCACCGACGAGGTCAGCCTCCGCAGCGTGCGCAACATCCCGACGGTCCACGTGCTGTCCTACGACCAGCTCAACGCGTACGACGTGCTCGTGAGCGACGACATCGTCTTCACGAAGGGCGCGTTCGACGCGTTCGTCGAGTCGAAGACGGCCAAGGAAGAGGTTGCCGCATGAGCGCCACCCAGAAGGACCCCCGCGACATCATCATCGCGCCGGTCGTCTCCGAGAAGAGCTACGGCCTGATCGACCAGGGCAAGTACACGTTCATCGTGGACCCCCGCTCGAACAAGACCGAGATCAAGCTCGCGATCGAGAAGATCTTCGGCGTGCAGGTCGCGTCGGTCAACACGCTCAACAAGCAGGGCAAGACCCGCCGGACCAAGTTCGGGATGGGCAAGCGCAAGGACACCAAGCGCGCCATCGTCTCCCTCAAGTCGGGCTCCATCGACATCTTCACGACTGTCGGCTGAGACCGGGACTAGGAAAACACCAATGGCTATTCGCAAGTACAAGCCCACGACCCCGGGTCGTCGCGGTTCGTCCGTCGCCGACTTCGTGGAGATCACGCGCTCGACGCCCGAGAAGTCGCTGCTCCGCCCGCTCTCCAAGACCGGTGGCCGCAACAACCAGGGTCGGATCACGACCCGTCACATCGGTGGTGGCCACAAGCGCCAGTACCGCGTGATCGACTTCAAGCGCAACGACAAGGACGGCGTCATCGCGACCGTCGCCCACATCGAGTACGACCCCAACCGCACGGCGCGCATCGCGCTGCTGCACTTCATCGACGGCACGAAGCGCTACATCCTCGCGCCGAACAAGCTGAAGCAGGGCGACAAGATCGAGTCGGGCGCCCAGGCCGACATCAAGCCCGGCAACAACCTGCCGCTGCGCAACATCCCGACGGGTACCGTCATCCACGCCATCGAGCTCCGCCCCGGCGGCGGCGCGAAGATGGCCCGCTCCGCCGGCGCCTCCGTGCGCCTCGTGGCGAAGGACGGCCCCTACGCCCAGCTGCGCCTGCCCTCCGGCGAGATCCGCAACGTCGATGCGCGCTGCCGCGCGACCATCGGCGAGGTCGGCAACGCCGAGCAGTCGAACATCAACTGGGGCAAGGCCGGCCGCATGCGCTGGAAGGGCGTCCGCCCGACCGTCCGCGGTGTCGCGATGAACCCCGTCGACCACCCGCACGGTGGTGGTGAGGGCAAGACCTCCGGTGGACGCCACCCGGTCAGCCCGTGGGGCCAGAAGGAAGGCCGCACGCGCCACATCAACAAGCCCAGCGACAAGCTCATCGTTCGCCGCCGCAACGCCGGCAAGAAGCGCAAGTAGGAGTTGTAGAAGATGCCACGCAGTCTGAAGAAGGGCCCCTTCGTCGACGACCACCTGCTCCGCAAGGTGATCTCGGCGAACGAGGCCAGCAGCAAGAACGTGATCAAGACCTGGTCGCGCCGCTCGATGATCATCCCGGCGATGCTGGGTCACACCATCGCGGTGCACGACGGTCGCAAGCACGTCCCCGTGTTCGTCACGGAGTCCATGGTCGGCCACAAGCTCGGCGAGTTCGCGCTCACGCGCACCTTCCGCGGCCACGTGAAGGACGACAAGAAGGGTCGTCGCCGCTAACGCGGCGACGAGAAGGAGGAGAGAAATGGTGGAGTCGATCGCACGCGTGCGTCACATCCGCGTCACCCCCCAGAAGGCCCGTCGCGTCGTGGACATGATCCGTGGCAAGCAGGCCGAGGAGGCCCTGGCCATCCTGAAGTTCGCGCCGCAGGGCGCGAGCGAGCCGATCTACAAGCTGGTGGCCTCGGCCATGGCGAACGCGCGGGTCAAGGCCGACGCGTCCAACAGCTTCCTCGCGGAGCAGGACCTCTACATCGCCAAGGCGTTCGTGGACGAGGGCACCACCCTCAAGCGGTTCCAGCCGCGCGCACAGGGTCGCGCATTCCGTATCAACAAGCGCACCAGCCACATCACGGTCGTCCTCGCGACGCCGGATGAGGCGGACGTGGCGACGACCACGAAGAAGGCGAGCAAGTAATGGGACAGAAGGTCAACCCGTACGGGTTCCGTCTCGGGATCACCACCGACCACGTGTCGCGTTGGTTCTCGGACAGCACGAAGAAGGGGCAGCGTTACAGCGACTACGTCGCCGAGGACGTGCGCATCCGCACCATGCTCAAGACGAGCCTCGACCGCGCCGGTGTGGCGCGCATCGAGATCGAGCGCACCCGTGACCGTGTCCGCGTGGACATCTACACGGCGCGTCCCGGCATCGTCATCGGCCGCCGCGGCGTCGAGGCCGAGCGCATCCGCGCCGACCTCGAGAAGCTCACGGGCAAGCAGATCCAGCTCAACATCCTCGAGGTGAAGAACCCCGAGGCCGAGGCGCAGCTGGTCGCCCAGGGCATCGCCGAGCAGCTCGCGGGTCGTGTGGCGTTCCGCCGCGCGATGCGCAAGGGCCTGCAGGGCGCGCAGCGCGCCGGCGCCAAGGGCGTCCGCATCCAGGTGTCGGGCCGCCTCGGCGGCGCCGAGATGAGCCGCTCGGAGTTCTACCGCGAGGGACGCGTACCGCTGCACACCCTCCGCGCGAACATCGACTACGGCTTCTACGAGGCCCGCACCTCCTTCGGCCGCATCGGCGTGAAGGTCTGGGTCTACAAGGGCGACATCACCAACAAGGATCTCGCTCGGGAGCAGGCGAACCAGAAGTCGTCGCGCCCGGAGCGTCGTAACGACCGTTCCGACGGTCGAACCGGAGATCGCCGCACCAACGCGCCGCGCACCGCGCCGGCCGCCGAGGCAGCGCCGGTCGCCGCAGCAGGAGTTGAGGCGTAACCATGTTGATCCCCCGTCGAGTCAAGCACCGCAAGCAGCACCACCCGGGTCGTTCCGGCCACGCGACCGGCGGCACCGTCGTGTCGTTCGGCGAGTACGGAATCCAGGCCCTCACGCCTGCCTACGTCACCAACCGCCAGATCGAGTCCGCTCGAATCGCCATGACGCGCCACGTCAAGCGCGGCGGCAAGGTGTACATCAACATCTACCCCGACCGCCCCCTCACCAAGAAGCCCGCCGAGACCCGCATGGGTTCCGGAAAGGGCTCGCCCGAGTGGTGGGTCGCGAACGTCAAGCCGGGTCGCGTGCTCTTCGAGCTCGCCGGCGTCGACGAGGTCACGGCGCGCGAGGCGCTCACCCGGGCCATCCACAAGCTGCCCCTCAAGGCACGCATCATCAAGCGCGAGGAAGGCGACGCATAATGGCGATCGGTTCCAAGGAGCTCGCCCCCGTCGAGCTGGACACTTTTGAGGACGAGCGACTCGTCGAAGAGCTGAAGAAGGCCAAGGAGGAGCTGTTCAACCTGCGCTTCCAGTCGGCCACCGGACAGCTCGACAGCCACGGCCGCCTCCGCGCGGTCAAGCGCGACATCGCTCGGATCTACACGGTCATCCGCGAGCGCGAGCTGGGCATCCGTGCCACGCCCGCCCCCGTCGAGGTCCCCGAGAAGCCCGAGAAGAAGAAGGCGACGAAGAAGGCCGCGAAGGCCGACGACGCCGCCGTCACCGAGAAGGCTGAGGAGGCTTGATCATGGCGAACGCCGAAGAGAAGAACACGGCTGACACCGCGACGGTCGACCGCGGCTACCGCAAGTCCCGTCGTGGATACGTCACCAGCGACAAGATGGACAAGACCATCGTCGTCGAGGTCGAGGACCGCGTGAAGCACCCGCTGTACGGCAAGGTCATCCGCCGCACCTCCAAGGTCAAGGCGCACGACGAGGCGAACAGCGCCGGCATCGGCGACCTGGTCCTGATCAACGAGACCCGTCCCCTCAGCGCCTCCAAGCGCTGGCGCCTGGTCGAGATCCTCGAGAAGGCCAAGTAGCCCCGGCTGCTTGGATAAGGAGCAACAGTGATTCAGCAGGAATCCCGCCTCAAGATCGCGGACAACACGGGTGCCAAGGAGATCTTGACCATCCGCGTGCTCGGTGGCTCGGGTCGCCGCTACGCCGGTCTGGGCGACGTCATCGTCGCGACCGTCAAGGACGCGATCCCCGGCGGAAACGTCAAGAAGGGCGAGGTCGTCAAGGCCGTCATCGTCCGCACCAAGAAGGAGACGCGCCGTCCCGACGGCTCGTACATCAAGTTCGACGAGAACGCCGCCGTCATCCTGAACAGCAACGGGGAGCCCCGCGGCACCCGCATCTTCGGACCGGTGGGCCGCGAGCTCCGGGACAAGAAGTTCATGAAGATCATCTCGCTGGCACCGGAGGTCATTTAGTCATGGCGAACATCAAGAAGGGTGACCTCGTTCAGGTCATCACGGGTCGCACGCAGGCCAAGGGCGGCGACCGGGGCAAGCAGGGCCGTGTCCTGTCCGTGCTGGTCGAGCGCAACCGCGTCGTCGTCGAGGGCGTGAACTTCGTCACGAAGCACGTCCGCGTCGGCCAGACGCAGCGCGGCTCCAAGACCGGCGGCATCGAGACCGTCGAGGCGCCCATCCACATCTCCAACGTCGCGCTCGTCGACCCCGAGTCCAAGAAGCCCACGCGAGTCGGCTTCCGGACCGAGCAGGTCGAGAAGGACGGGGTCTCCAAGACCGTCCGCGTCCGCTACGCCAAGAAGTCAGGTAAGGACCTCTAGCAATGACCGACACCGCAACCGCTGGCACGGCCGAGGGCAAGCAGCTCCCGCGCCTGAAGCAGAAGTACCGCACCGAGATCGTCAGCCAGCTGACCGCTGATCTCGGCTTCACGAACGTGCACCAGGTGCCCGGGCTCACGAAGATCGTCGTGAACATGGGTGTCGGGGACGCGGCTCGCGACGGCAAGATCATCGACGGCGCGGTCGCCGACCTCACCAAGATCACGGGCCAGAAGCCGCAGGTCACGAAGGCCCGCAAGTCGATCGCCCAGTTCAAGCTGCGTGAGGGCCAGGCCATCGGCACCCACGTGACGCTGCGCGGCGACCGCATGTGGGAGTTCCTCGACCGCCTGCTGTCCCTCGCCCTGCCCCGCATCCGCGACTTCCGCGGGCTCAGCCCGAAGCAGTTCGACGGCAACGGCAACTACACGTTCGGTCTCAACGAGCAGTCCATGTTCCACGAGATCGACCAGGACCGCATCGACCGGGTCCGCGGCATGGACATCACGGTCGTCACGACCGCTCGGACGGACGACGAGGGACGCGCGCTGCTCAAGGCGCTCGGCTTCCCGTTCCAGACCCCCGAGAACACGCCGTAACGAGCACCGCCGCACGACCGCATCACCGCACGATCGGCGCCGGGCACCTCCGTCCGGCGCCGCCACCACCACAGGTCGTCATCCGTGTCCGGATGAACGAAACCAGGCGAGAGAGGCACCACCAGATATGACAATGACCGACCCGGTCGCTGACATGCTGACCCGACTCCGGAACGCGAACTCCGCGCACCACGACACGGTCTCCATGCCGCACTCCAAGCTCAAGTCGCACATCGCCGACATCCTCAAGTCCGAGGGCTTCATCGCCGGCTGGGACGTCGCGGACGCCCGCGTCGGCCAGACGCTGACGCTCAGCCTCAAGTTCGGTCCCGACCGCGAGCGCTCCATCCGGGGCATCAAGCGCGTGTCGAAGCCCGGACTGCGCGTGTACGCGAAGTCCGCGGAGATCCCCCAGGTCCTCGGCGGCCTCGGGGTCGCCATCCTGTCCACCTCCTCGGGGCTCCTCACGGACCGCCAGGCTGCGAAGAAGGGCGTGGGTGGGGAAGTCCTCGCCTACGTGTGGTAACGCCATGTCACGTATCGGAAGACTCCCCATCGACGTGCCCGCAGGGGTCGACGTCACCGTCGACGGCCAGCGCGTCACGGTCAAGGGCCCGAAGGGCGAGCTGAGCCTCGCCGTCGCGCAGCCCATCCGCGCCGAGGTCCAGGACGGACAGGTGCTCGTCACCCGTCCCGACGACGAGCGCGAGTCGCGCTCGCTCCACGGCCTCACGCGCAGCCTCATCGCCAACCAGATCGTCGGCGTCACCACCGGCTACACCAAGGGCCTCGAGATCGTCGGCACGGGTTACCGCGTCGCGCTCAAGGACAAGGGCGTCGAGTTCGCGCTCGGCTTCTCCCACCCCGTGTACGTCGAGGCGCCCGCGGGCATCAGCTTCACCGTCGAGGGCGTCAACAAGATGACGGTCGTCGGCATCGACAAGCAGCTCGTCGGCGAGACGGCCGCCAACATCCGCAAGATTCGCAAGCCCGAGCCCTACAAGGGCAAGGGCGTCCGCTACGCCGGCGAGAACGTTCGCCGCAAGGCCGGAAAGAGTGGTAAGTGATCATGGCTCTCGGAGTTAGAGGAAAAAGCAAGTCCGCCGCCCGCGGCCGCAGGCACGCACGTCTGCGCAAGAAGGTCGAGGGCACCGAGCTGCGTCCGCGCCTGGTCGTCACCCGTTCGGCCCGCCACGTCTTCGTGCAGGTCGTGGATGACAGCCGTGGTCACACCGTCGCGTCCGCGTCGACCCTCGAGGCCGACCTGCGCACGTTCGACGGCGACAAGACCGCCAAGTCGCGCAAGGTCGGCGAGCTCGTCGCCGAGCGCGCCAAGGCGGCCGGCGTGGAGAGCGTCGTATTCGATCGTGGTGGCAACCGCTACGCAGGACGCGTCGCGGCCATCGCCGAAGGAGCTCGAGAGGGTGGTCTGAGCCTGTGAGCGCAGCCGAGAACAACAACAAGGAGCCCGAGGTTGTGGCAGTGGCGGAGACGCCCGTCGAGACCGCGGCGTCCACCGCACCCGCGCAGAACGAGGGCCGTGAGGGCCGTCGTGGCGGGCGTGACCGGAACCAGGGCGGCCGTGACAGCCGCGGTGGCCGTGATGCCGACAAGAGCCAGTTCCTGGAGCGCGTCGTCACCATCAACCGCGTGTCCAAGGTCGTCAAGGGCGGTCGTCGCTTCAGCTTCACCGCGCTCGTGATCGTCGGAGACGGCAACGGACTGGTCGGCGTCGGCTACGGCAAGGCCCGCGAGGTCCCGACCGCCATCTCCAAGGGCGTCGAGGAGGCGAAGAAGAACTTCTTCCGCGTCCCCCGCATCGGCCTGACCATCCCGCACGCCGTGCAGGGTGAGGCCTCCGCCGGAGTCGTCCTCCTGCGCCCCGCGTCCGCGGGTACCGGCGTCATCGCCGGTGGCCCCGTCCGCGCGGTGCTCGAGTGCGCCGGCATCCACGACGTGCTGAGCAAGTCGCTCGGATCGTCGAACACGATCAACATCGTGCACGCCACGGTCGAGGCGCTCAAGCAGCTCGAGGAGCCGCGCGCCGTCGCAGCCCGTCGTGGGCTCGAGCTGGAGCAGGTCGTCCCGGCCCGCATCCTCCGCGCCCAGCGTGCCGAGGCCGACGCGAAGGCAGGTGTCTGATGGCTCAGCTCCGAGTGACGCAGATCAAGTCCAAGATCAGCGAGAAGCAGAACCAGCGCGACACCCTGCGGAGCCTCGGGCTCCGTCGCATCGGTGCCGTGGTGGTCCGAGAGGACAACGCCCAGAACCGCGGCTACGTCAACACCGTCGCGCACCTGGTGAAGGTGGAGGAGATCGACTGATGGCTGAGAAGAACGAGTCGGCCGAGGCGCCCGTGAAGGCGCCCAAGGCCGCACCCAAGAAGACCGCGAAGGCCCCTGCGGCCGCCGCCGCCTCCGCTGAGTCGACCACGGTCGGCCAGACGGAGACGGTCAAGCGCGAGCAGGTCCTCAAGGTCCACCACCTCCGTCCCGCCGCCGGGGCCAAGAAGGCACGCCAGCGTGTCGGCCGCGGTGAGGGCTCGAAGGGCAAGACCGCGGGTCGTGGCACCAAGGGCACGAAGGCCCGCTACACGGTCCGCATCGGCTTCGAGGGTGGGCAGATGCCGCTGCACATGCGCACCCCGAAGCTCCGCGGGTTCAAGAACCCGTTCCGCGTCGAGTACCAGGTGGTCAACCTGGAGAAGCTCGCCGTGCTCTACCCCGACGGCGGCGACGTCACCACGAGCGACCTCGTCGCCAAGGGTGCCGTGCGCAAGAACGAGAAGGTCAAGGTCCTCGGGGACGGCGACATCTCGGTTAAGCTGACGGTTGCTGTCGACAAGGTCTCCGGCTCCGCTGCGGAGAAGATCGTCGCAGCAGGCGGCTCCGTCAAGTAGCACTTCAGGACGCAGGCAGGGGCGGTCGGGAAACCGGCCGCCCCTACCGGCACCTGGGGCCGCATCGGGTCGGCCCGACCCCCGCCTCCCGGCGGACCTCCCACAGAAAGCAGGACACCCTCCGTGTTGAGCGCCGTCGTCAGGATCTTCCGCACCCCCGATCTGCGTCGCAAGATCGGGTTCACGCTGGGCATCATCGCCCTCTTCCGCCTCGGATCCTTCATCCCGGCGCCGTTCGTCGACTTCGCCAACGTGCAGTCGTGCCTCGCGGCGAACCAGGGCACCTCGGGCCTCTACGAGCTCGTCAACCTCTTCAGCGGCGGAGCGCTGCTGAAGCTCTCCATCTTCGCGCTGGGCATCATGCCGTACATCACGGCGTCGATCATCGTCCAGCTGCTCCGCGTGGTCATCCCGCACTTCGACACCCTCTACAAGGAGGGCCAGTCCGGCCAGGCCAAGCTCACGCAGTACACGCGCTACCTCACGATCGCCCTCGCGGTGCTGCAGTCCACGACGCTGATCACGGTCGCGCGCAGCGGTGCGCTCTTCGGGCAGACCAACGTCAGCGCCTGCACGCAGCTCGTCACGAACGACGCCTGGTACGCGATCATGCTCATGGTCATCACGATGACCGCCGGCACCGGCCTCATCATGTGGATGGGCGAGCTCATCACCGAGCGCGGCATCGGCAACGGCATGTCGCTCCTCATCTTCACGTCGGTCGCCGCCGCGTTCCCGACCTCGCTCCTCGCCATCCAGCAGAGCCGCGGCTGGGAGGTCTTCGCCCTGGTCATCGCGGTCGGGCTCCTCGTCGTCGCCGCCGTCGTCTACGTCGAGCAGTCGCAGCGCCGGATCCCCGTGCAGTACGCCAAGCGCATGGTCGGCCGCCGCACCTACGGCGGCAACAACACCTACATCCCCATCAAGGTGAACATGGCCGGCGTCGTGCCCGTCATCTTCGCGTCGTCGCTGCTGTACCTGCCCGCCCTGGTCGCGCAGTTCAACCAGCCGGCCGTCGGCCAGGCGCCGGCGCCGTGGGTGCAGTGGATCACCGACAACCTCACGACGGGCGACCACCCGCTCTACATGGCGATGTACTTCCTGCTGATCGTCGGCTTCACGTACTTCTACGTCGCCATCACCTTCAACCCGGAGGAGGTCGCCGACAACATGAAGAAGTACGGCGGCTTCATCCCCGGCATCCGCGCGGGACGCCCGACGGCGGAGTACCTCGACTACGTGCTCACGCGCATCACGCTGCCGGGCTCGCTGTACCTCGGCCTCGTCGCGCTCCTGCCGCTCATCGCCCTGTCGGTCGTCGGCGCCAACCAGAACTTCCCGTTCGGCGGCGCGAGCATCCTCATCGTCGTGGGCGTCGGCCTCGAGACGGTGAAGCAGATCGACTCGCAGCTGCAGCAGCGGCACTACGAGGGGCTGCTGAAGTGACCCGGCTCCTGATCGTCGGCCCTCCCGGTGCGGGCAAGGGCACGCAGGCGAAGCGCATCGCGGAGGAGCACGGGATCCCCGACGTCTCCACGGGCGACATCTTCCGCCAGAACATCAAGGACCGCACCGAGCTCGGCCAGCAGGTCCAGGCGCTCGTCGACGCGGGCGACTACGTCCCGGACGAGCTCACCAACCGGCTCATCACCGCGCGTCTCCAGGAGGAGGACGCCCAGGCGGGCTTCCTGCTCGACGGCTACCCGCGCACGCTCGACCAGGTCGCGTACCTGGAGGAGCTGCTGCAGGGCTGGGGCCAGGAGCTCGACGCGGTGATCCAGCTCGTCGCCGACGAGGACGAGGTCGTCGCCCGGCTGACGCGCCGCGCAGTCGAGCAGGGCCGCGCCGACGACGGCGAGGACGAGATCCGGCACCGCCAGGAGGTCTACGTCCGCGAGACGAGCCCCCTCATCGACGTGTACCGCGAGCGAGGCCTGCTGGTCGAGGTCGACGGGCTGGGCGAGGTCGACGAGGTCGCCGCGCGCATCCGCACGGCCCTCGCGGGTCGCGGCGTCCGTCCCTCCTCCGACGCCGGCCGCGCGTAGAGCATGGGCGCGCTCCGTCGTACGCCGGGCATCTACAAGACCCCGGACGAGATCCGCCGCATGGTGGCGCCCGGCCTCGCGACCGCGGCGTCGCTCGACGCCGTCCGCGGCCTCATCGCGCCGGGCGTCACGACGGCCGAGCTCGACGCCGCCGCCGACGGTGCCATCCGCGCGCTCGGCGGGCACTCGAACTTCCAGCTCGTCCCCGGATACCGCCACACGGTGTGCGTCTCGGTGAACGACGAGGTCGTGCACGGCATCCCGGGCGACCGCGTGCTGCAGCCGGGCGACATCGTCTCGGTGGACAGCGGCGCGGAGATCGACGGCTGGAACGGCGACTCGGCGATGACGGTGGTCGTGCCGGATCCCGCGCGCCCCGACGTCGTCGAGGCCCGCGAGCTCCTGTCCCGCGTCACCGAGGACGCGCTCTGGGCGGGCATCGCCCGGCTCGCGACCGCGTCGCACCTCAACGAGGTCGGCGAGGCCGTCGAGGAGAGCGTCGAGGCGGCGGGGTCGTTCGGCATCGTCATGGACTACACGGGGCACGGCATCGGCCGGAGCATGCACGAGGATCCGCCGGTGTTCAACTACCGCGTGCGCGGCAAGGGCCCCGCGGTGAAGCCCGGGCTCGTCGTGGCGATCGAGCCGATGATCACCGACGGCGAGGCGGAGACGCGCGTCCTCGACGACGACTGGACCGTCGCCACGGTCGACGGCAGCATGGCCTCGCACTGGGAGCACTCGGTCGCGGTCCACGCGCGCGGCATCTGGGTGCTCACGCTCGCGGACGGCGGCGCCTCGCGCCTCGTGCCGCGGGGCGTCACGCCCGTCGCGCCCTGACGTCCGGGTGCGCCGGACCTGCCCGATCCGCTGAGCGGTCGCCCGCTCAGGTGTCCATGACGTGCACGAGCTCCTCGATGAAGGAGCCGTGCGATCCCGACGCCCGCATGATCGCCTGCACGTCGCGGTGGTCGGAGAAGACCTCGACGAACTGGTCGAACACGTGCTGGAAGCTCGTGCGGCCGCTGGCGCTGAAGGCGACCAGCGCGACCACGTGCACGCGGTTGCCGCCCCACTGCATCGCCTCGTCGTTCACCACGATGGCGATGGCCGTGCGGTGCGCCGTCATCGCGAGCGAGTGCGGGACGGCGAGCGTGTCGGTGAAGGCCGTCGACGACAGGCGCTCGCGCTCGATGGCGCCCTCGATGTACTCGGGCTCGATGATCCCCTGCTCCACCATCTTCCCGCCGAGCAGCCGGATCATGGCCTCCTCGTCGGGCGCGTGCAGGTCGCGGAAGAACAGCGACTCGTCGAGGAATCGCAGCAGGTCGTGCTTCATGGAGCTGCGGCGCGCGTGCCGGCGGACGCGGGCGACGGCCCGGCGGATCGACTCGATGTCGTCGGGCGTCGGCAGCGGCTGGACGACCACGACGTCGTCGGCAGGCGGGCGCGTGCCGGTCGCGTCGATCACGAGCTGCACCCCGAGCGCGTGCGCGTCGACGTCGGTGCGGGTGACCACGGCGTCGACGCTGATGTCCGCGCCGAGCGCCTGCTCGATGCGCTGGCGCATGATCTGGTGCAGGTCGTAGTAGTTCGGGCACACGAGCGCGCACGCCACCCGGTCGTCGCGGCGTGCGATCCGCTCCCGGTGCGAGCCCACGTGCAGGGCGATGTAGGCGATCTCGTCGTCGTTGATCGCGATCCCGCGCCGCCGCTGCACCTCGCTCGCGATGAACACGGCGATCTCGTAGGTCATCGGGTAGCTGGTCTTGATGGAGCGTGCGAGGGGGTTCCGGGAGAACGAGCGGTCGGCGGCGCGCGCCACGAGGTTGCCCAGGTGCAGCGAGAAGCGGACCGTGAAGTCCTCGTCCTCGAGGTCCACCAGGTACTCCTGCTTCACGCGGCGGACGATGGCGCGCACCACGTCGAGGTCGCTCTCGACGACGTGCTCCTTCATCACGGTGGCGAGCGACTGCTCGTTGCCGGGCGTGACGACGCGCGTGCGCACGAGGAGCGCGAGGTAGGCGACGTCGCCGGCCGGCACCGGCACGTCGAAGTGCGCGGCGAGGAGGCGGGCGAGGACGCCGCGGATCGCGAGGGCCGTGGGGTCGGCGGCGGGGTCGGCCGATGCCGCGTCACCGGCGGTCGGATGGGCGGCGTC
>NZ_QWGT01000018.1 GCF_003576405.1 Clavibacter lycopersici | reverse complement strand
GTCCGGGCCTCGGCCGTCGTCTCGGTGCTGGCGCCCGTCGCCGGATCCGCCCGCGCCGCCCGCTCGAGGTCGCGCACCACGCGCTCGGCCTCGCGGTGCCGGCCCTTCGCCTCGAGGAACCGCACCGACTCCGGGAGGCGCAGCCGCACGACGATCGCCCACACCGCGGGCACGGCGCCGAGCGCGAGCGCCCAGCGCCAGCCGTCGTCGCTCGCGGGGATCACGAGGTAGCCGATGAGCGCCGCGGCCGTCCAGCCGACCGCCCACGACGACTCGAGGATCACGATGACGCGGCCGCGGATCCTGGCGGGCGAGAACTCGCTGACGAGGGTCGAGGCGACCGGCAGCTCCGCGCCGAGCCCGAGCCCCACGACGAAACGGAGCGCGATGAGCGCGCCCACCGACATCGCGAGCGCCGAGACGCCCGTGGCCAGCCCGTAGACCAGCAGCGTGAGCGCGAACACCTGGCGCCGGCCGATGCGGTCGGCGACCAGCCCGCCGACGCTCGCGCCGATCGCCATGCCGAGGAAGCCGGCGGACGCGACCAACCCGAGCTGCCCGGCGTCCGCCTCCCACACCACGGCGAGCTGCGCGATGACGAACGAGATGAGGCCGACGTCCATCGCGTCGAGCGCCCAGCCGACGCCGCTCCCACCGAGGATGCGCGAGTGCGCGCGGGTCCAGGGGAGGGCGTCGAGGCGCTGGGCGCGGGTGCGCGGCGATGCGGTCGTGGTCATGGTCCTGGCTTCCGGGATGGCGCTCGGGTGGGTCGCGCGCCTCGCGGGGTGAGCAGGCGCTCGCGGTGGGACGAGCGTAGCGCCGGGGCGGGCCGCGGCCCGCCCCGTGACGTCAGAGCTGGCGGACCCGCTCCGCCAGGCGCTCGAACGCGGCCGCGTGCGTGATCCGCAGCGCATCCCACGACGCCGTCATGTCCACGCGCTCGGGATCCGCGACCACCTCGGCGAAGCCGTGCTGCGCGCGCGGCACCGCGTCGCCCGGCAGCACGAGCGACTGGATGAAGGCGCCCGTGTCCGCCGAGAAGGTGAGCGTGTGGCTGGCGACGTTGCGGTGCCAGTCGTCCGACGGCCACGACAGGAACGCGACGTGCCGTGGCGCGACGCCCGTCCCCGACGCCGAGACGTAGCTGCCGTAGTGCTCCTCGCCGGGCGAGAGGATCTTGTACGAGCCGTTGTCGAGGTACACGAGCAGCGCCTCGTCGAAGGGCTTCTCGCCGTACATCGCCGTGTAGCGGAGCGCGTGCACGAGCACGGGGCGGCCGAGCGGCACGGGGACCGCGGCGGCCGGGGTCGCGGTCGGCGTCGCGACGGACGCCGGCGCAGCGGGGAGCAGGTACTCCTCGTCGGTCACGTGCGCGCCCCACATGGTCGCGTCGACCGGGTCGTCGCCGTCCTCCAGCACCGCGATGTGCTCCATCGGCGCGTGGGCCGTGGCGCCGTGCCAGTGCTCCTCGCCGGCCTCGATGTACACGGATCCGCCGGGCCCGACCTCGACCACGTCGCCGCCGCGCGTGCCCACCCGGGCGACGCCGGACGTCACGTGCAGCGTCTGCCCGAGCACGTGCGAGTGCCAGACGGTGCGGGCACCCGGCGCGAACGCGACGGCCGCGACGACCGCGCGCTGCTCGGGCGTCTGCGGGGTGGACAGCCAGCGGAGGCGGACGTCGCCCGTGAACTGGTGGTCGGGCATCGTGACGGCGGGGGTGTCGGCCTGGACGCGCATGCGGTGTCCTTCCTGTCGGGCACGCGGGATGCCCGGGTCGTGGAACGGGGAGCCCCGGCGCGGTGCTCGCGTCGGGGCACGGGCATCCTCCCGCGGGTGCGGCTGGGAGGGGGCCGGGGCGTCCCCAGGCGCGGGCGGGATCCGCGTCCGCCTCAGCCGAGGGCCTCCGGTGCGCCGAAGAAGTCGCGCTCGTACGCGGCGGAGACCCTCGACGCCTCGAGCATCGCCGCGCGCCGGGTCGGGCCCGCGATCACGGCGGCCTCGTCCACCAGCTCGCACGCGCGCCGGGTGGCGGCCGCGAACGCGGGATCCCCGTAGGTCGCGAGCCACGCCGCGTACGGGTGCGGCGTGCCGTCCGCGCGCGCATCCCGGCCAGCCGCGCGCAGTCGCGTGCCCACGTCCGCGTAGATCGTGAAGCAGGGCAGGAGCGCCGCGACGAGCACCGCGTAGTCGCTCCCCGCCGCGTGCGCGAGGAGGTGGTCGACGTACGCGCGCGTCACGGGCGCGGCGACCGCGGGCGCGGGATGCCGGGACAGCCACTCCTCGTGCAGCGTCGACTCCGCGGCGATCGCGTCGGCCGCGGATCGCGCCCACGCCACCTGCGCGTCCGGCGTCGGCGCGAGCTGGCTCGCCCGCGCGAGCACCCGGGAGTACGCGCGGAGGTAGATCGCGTCCTGCGCGAGGTAGTGCGAGAACCACGCCTCGGGGAGCGTGCCGTCGCCGAGCCGGCGCACGAAGGCGAGGTCGTCGATCTCGCAGCGGAGGTCGGCGGATCCCGCCCACATCTCCTCGGAGATCGGCCCGGCATGCGTGCCGGCCGCGTCCCACAGCGCGCGCAGGTGGTCGAGCGGGCCGGCACCCGCGCCCACCTGCAGGTCCTCGGCGTGCGCGAGGGATCCGGTGAGCCACTCCTTCGCCTCGGTCAGCGCCCGGAGCCAGTCACCGCGGCGCGGTTGCAGGGTCGCGAGCGCGCTCGACAGGGAGCAGCCGGTGCCGTGCGTGCTGGTGGTCGCGATGCGCGGGCCCTCGACGACGGTGACGGTCGCGTCGGGCTCGACGAGCGCGTCCGGGCAGTCGTCCGCGCGGAGGTGCCCGCCCTTCACGATCACGCGCACGTCGTGCCGCGCGGCCAGGGCGCGACCTTGCGCGAGCGCGGCGTCCCATCCGTCGGCCTCCTCCTCGCCGAGGAGCGCCGCCAGCTCGGGCAGGTTCGGGGTGACGACGTCGGCGAGCGGCAGCAGGCGGCGGAGCGCGTCGGTCGCGTCCGCGTCGAGGAGAGCGTCGCCGGACTGCGCGATCATCACCGGATCCAGCACCACGACCGGCGGGCGCACCGCGCGCAGCCAGTCGGCGACCTCGTCGACCACGGCGGCGGATCCGAGCATGCCGATCTTCACGGCGTCGATCTCGACGTCGTCCGACACCGCATCCAGCTGCGCGCGGAGGAACGCGACGGGCGGCACGTGGATCTCCCGCACGCCTCGCGTGTTCTGCGCCACGAGCGCCGTGACCACGGCCATGCCGTAGCCGCCGTTCGCCGCGATGGACTTGAGGTCGGCCTGGATGCCCGCGCCGCCCGTCGGATCCGTGCCCGCGATGCTGAGGACGCGGGGGACCGGGCGACGTGCCGGACGGCGCGAGTCGAGCTCCCGCGCCGTGACGACGTCGGCCGCGTCTTCCGCGGACACGGCATCGCCCGCTGCCGCGCGCACCCGCGCCCACGCCTCCGCGAGCTCGCGCGTCGCCGCCCCCGGATCCTCCGCCGCGCACACGGCCGACACGACGGCCGTCCCCGCGCCGCCCGCCACGGCGATCGCCTCCACGTCGCGCACGTCGACCCCGCCGATCGCCACGCACGGCACGGGGGAGAGCCCCGCGATGATCCCGAACCCGTCGTGCCCGAGCGGCGCCGGGTGATCGGGCTTGGTGCTGGTGGGGCGGATCACGCCGACGCCGAGGTAGTCGACCGTGCCGGCGGGCAGCGCGCGCACCGCCTGGACGTGCTCGGGCGCGTTCGCGGTGAGGCCCACTATGAGACGGCGGTCGGGGCTGGCCGCGTCGAGCATCCGCCGGACGAGGTCGGCCGGCACGTCGGACTGGCCGACGTGCACGCCGTCCACGCGCGCGCCGCGGGTGAGGGCGGCGAGGACCACGTCGACCCGGTCGTCCACGAGGAGCAGCGGTCGGGGCGCGGACGGATGCGCGGCCGCGTGCGCGTCGATGGCGGAGGCCGCCTCCACCACCGTCGTCAGCAGCTCGGCCGCGCTCGCGTGCTTGTCGCGGATCTGCACGGCCGTGGCCCCGCCCGCGACCGCAGCCCGGACGACCGCGGGCACGCCGCGCTCGCCGCAGAGCGCGGGGTCGGTGACGAGGTAGACGGAGAGGTCGGTGCCGCTCACGAGAGGCGCTCGCGCCGGGCGACGAGCTCGGGCGTGACGGCGTCGAGCGCGTCGACGAACGCCACGGCGAAGGACCCGGGACCCCGGGACCCCTCGGCCGCGACCTCCGCGGCGATCGTGTAGACGCTCGTCGCGGCGACGGCGGCCCGCAGCGGGTCCGGATCCAGGGACGCGAACGCCGCCATCACCGCGCCGAGCGCGCATCCGCCGCCCGTCACCTTCGTGAGCCACGCGTCGCCGGTGTGCACGCGCACGATCCGCGTCCCGTCCGTGATGTGGTCGACCGCGCCCGAGACCGCCACGACCGTGCCGTAGGTGCGCGCGAGCAGCGTCGCGGCGTCGAGCGCCGCCTCCACCTCGTCGGTCGCGTCGACCCCGCGGCCGCCCGCGCCGCCGGTCGCGAGCGCGATGATCTCCGACGCGTTGCCGCGCACGATCGTGGGCGACAGCGCCACGAGCTCGTGCGCGAGCCGCGTCCGCACCGGCAGGGCACCGACCGCGACGGGATCCAGCACCCACGGCGTGCCGGCCTCGCGCGCCGCGTGGGCGGCCTCGACCGCGGCCTCCCGCTGCTCGGCGTGCGGCGTGCCGAGGTTGACGAGCATCCCGGAGGCGATCCGCGCGAACGGCCCTGCCTCGGTCGGCACGTCGGTCATCGCGGGCGCGGCGCCCAGCGCGAGCAGGACGTTCGCGGTGAACCCGGTGACGACGGCGTTGGTGATGCACTGCACGAGCGGCGCGCGCTCCCGCAGCAGTCGGAGGAGGTCCGCCGAGGCGGTCCCCGTCCCGGTGATCTCGTCGATGGATGGGCGCGCAGCGCTCATGATGACATCCCTCCGCCGGTGCGAACCGGATCAGGTGCGACGGGTCTCATCTCAGCCCTCGTGGGCACCCCGTGTCAGGGATCCACCCTAGGGGGAGGCACCGGGGCGCGCCTACGCTGGAGAGCACGCGATGGCGGGGCGCGATGACCGGGGGCGACGATGGACGACACGTACATGATCCCCGCGCTCCGGCGTGGCCAGCCGCTGCGGGAGTGGGACGACCTGCCGGCCGAACACGCCGCGGGGGCCGCGCACCTGATGCTCGCGGGCGCGCATGCGGAGGATGCGGTCGCTCGCCTCATCGCAGGGGAGCCGCTCTCCACGGACGACGTCGTCGCGTTCGGGCGCCTGAACTTCTTCTGCTATCTCAGCGGCTGGGTGCCGATGGTCGCCCTCTACCGCGAGCCGCTGATGGACCCGGCCGCCGCCGCGCTGCTCGCGCTCTGAGAGCGGGCAGCGCGACGGCGGAGGGGGGAGCGCGCTAGGCCAGCCCCGCCACGTCGAGCACCCACGCGTAGTCGGAGGCGCGCTCGCGCCACGCGTCGTAGCGGCCCGACTTGCCGCCGTGGCCGGCCTGCATCTCCGTGCGCAGCAGCACGGGCGCGCCGACCTCGCGGAGGCGGGCCGTCCACTTCGCGGGCTCGACGTAGAGCACGCGCGTGTCGTTGAGGCTCGTGACCGCGAGGATCCGCGGGTACTCCACGCCCTCGCGCACGTTCTCGTAGGGCGTGTACGACTTCATGTACGCGTAGACCTCGGGGTCGTGCAGCGGGTCGCCCCACTCGTCCCACTCGATCACGGTGAGCGGCAGCGACGGGTCGAGGATGCTCGTGAGCGCGTCCACGAACGGCACGCCCGCGAGGATCCCGGCGAACCGGTCGGGCGCGATGTTCGCCACGGCGCCCATCAGCAGCCCGCCGGCGCTGCGGCCCTCGGCCACGAGCCTCTCCGGGCTCGTCCAGCCCTCCGCGATGAGGTGGTCGGCCGCCGCGACGAAGTCGGTGAAGGTGTTGCGCTTGGTGAGCGTCTTGCCCTCGTCGTACCAGCGGCGGCCCATCTCGCCGCCGCCGCGCACGTGCGCGATGACGAACGCCATGCCCCGGTCGAGCAGCGACAGGCGCGCGATGGAGAACGACGGGTCGATGCTCGCCTCATAGGAGCCGTAGCCGTAGAGCAGGAGCGGGGCGGGCGTGCCGGGGTGCACGAGGCCGCGCCTGTAGATCACGGACAGCGGGATGCGCGTGCCGTCCTCCGCGGTCGCCCACTCGCGGGTCTGCGCGTAGTCGTCGGGGTCGTAGCCGCCGCGCACGGGCTGCTGCTTGAGGAGCCGGAGCTCGCGGGTCGCCAGCACGTAGTCGTACGTCGTGGCGGGGGTGGCGAGGCTCGTGTAGCCGAGGCGCACGGTGGGCTGGTGGAACTCGGGGTTGCCCGCGGTGCCGACCGTGTAGATCGGCTCGTCGAACGCGATCTCGTGCAGCTGCTCGCCGTCGAGCACGCGGTCGAACGGGATCACCCCGACGCGCGTGAGGCCCTCGCGGCGGTAGGAGATCACGAGGTGGTCGGCGAACGCGCTCGCGTCCTCGAGGCGCACGTCGTCGTCGTGGGGGATGACGACCTGGCGGTCGGTCGTGGAGGTCGGGTCATCGGCGGGCACGTCGATGAGCTCGAAGTTGGTGGCGCCGTCGTTGTGCAGGATCAGCAGCCGGTCGGATCCGTCGATGACGGCGTGGTCGACGTCGTACTCGACGCCGTGGCGGCGCGGCCACACCGGGCGGAACGCGCCCGTGGGGTCGCCCGCGTCGAGCAGCAGCACCTCGGTCTTGATCTTCGAGCCGACGTAGATGGTGAGGTACTGGCGGCTGCGCGTCATGCCGAAGCCGACGAAGCAGCTCTCGTCGGGCTCCGTGTACACCTTCACGTCCTGCGACGCGGGGGTGCCGACGCGGTGCCGCCAGACGGTGTCCGGGCGCCAGGCGTCGTCGACGGTCACGTAGAAGAGGTGGTCGCCGTGGGCGGAGAAGGTGGCGCCGTGGCTGGTGCCGGGGATCTCGTCGGCGAGGTCCTCGCCCGTGGCGAGGTCGCGGATCTTGAGCGTGAACCGCTCGTCGCCCTCGGTGTCAGTCGAGTACGCGAGGAGCGATCCGTCGGGGCTGACCTCGAACGCGCCGAGCGAGAAGAACTCGTGGCCGTCCGCCTCGGCGTTGGAGTCGAGGAGCACCTGCTCGCCCTCGACGACGACGCTGTCCGCGGCGGGCTCGATGGCGGGCGGGGTCCAGTCGTCGGGGCCGGCGACGGGACGGCGGCAGCGGATCGCGTACTGCGACCCCTCGACCGTGCGGGCGTAGTACCACCAGTCGCCCTCGCGCACGGGGACGGAGAGGTCGGTCTCCTGCGTGCGGTCCTTGATCTCCGTGAAGATCCGCTCGCGCAGCGGCTCCAGGTGCGCGGTCGCGGCTTCCGTGTACGCGTTCTCGGCCTCGAGGTGCGCGATGACGTCGGCGTCGTCCTTGTCGCGCAGCCACTCGAAGCGGTCCACGAACGTGTCGCCGTGGAACGTGCGCTCGATCGGGCGCTGGTCCGCCACGGGAGGCGTGGTGGGGGAGTCGGATGCGGGGGAGGAGACGGCCGGGACGGCGGGGTCGGTCATCCCGCCAGCCTACCGACGGCCGGTGACCGCGCCCCGGGCGCCTCCGCGGATCAGGAGGTGGGCCCGGCCTCGCGGGGACCGGTCGCACCGGGCGTGGTCTCCCGGCCGATGGTGCTCGAGCGGGTGGCGAGGCGCGCGACGGCCTGGAGCGGGATCGACAGCCAGCCGGGACGGTTGCGGACCTCGTAGATCGCCTCGTACACGGCCTTGTCGATCTCGAACGCGTCGAGCAGGGCCCGGTTCGCGCGGAGGTCGGTGCCGGAGCGGGCGATGTAGCCGTCGACGAACGCGCGGCGGGCGCTCGAGGCCCAGGCGGCCGCGGACTTGCCGGGGTGCGCGAGGGCGTAGGACCCGGCCACGTAGTCGAACGAGCGGAGCATGCCGGCGACGTCGCGGAGGGTGACGTCGGGCAGGGAGCGCTCGTGCATCGGACGCAGCGGCTCGCCCTCGAAGTCGAGCAGCACCCAGCCGCGGTTCGGCACCGAGAGCACCTGGCCGAGGTGGTAGTCGCCGTGGATGCGCTGCAGCTTCGGCCACTCGCCCTTCTCGGCGGCGTCGTACACGCTCGCGATGGCGTCGTGGAAGGCGGCGATCTCGGGGACCTCGCGCTCGGCGGTCGCGTGGCGGCGGCGGAAGCTGACCATGATCCCCTCGATGACGTCGGGCGTGGCCTCGACGGTGGGGAGCGCGGCGGCGAGCGTGGCGTGCACGTCGGCCGTGGCCTCGCCGAGCGCGCGGGCCTCGGCCTGGAAGTCGGCGTCGGCCTCGGCGGCGCGGAGCGCGACCCGCCAGGCGTCGGTCACGCCGGGCAGGAACTCCTGCGCGAAGGCGACGTGCCCGATGGCGCGCCCCTCCTCGCGGCCGGAGTCGCTCCACTCGGCGAGCACGCTGCCCATGGTCTGCGGCACGAGCCGGGATCCGGCGCCCGCGATGGCGGACTGCAGCACGACGTCGGGGTTCTCGCCGTGGTGCAGGGCGCGGAAGACCTTGACGATCATCGGGTTCACGGCGTGGCCGTCGGTCGCGACCATGTCGTAGATGATCGACGTGTTCGACTGCTCGCCCGAGAGCACGTGGGATCCGACGACGGTCGCGATCTCCACGCCCGGCTGGCGCTGGCCGCGCGCGGTGGCGCCGAGCGAGGTCTCGTCGACGTCCGCCTCGCGGTCGTCGAGGATCACGCGGATGAGGGCCCACGCGTACGCGGGGTCGTGCGGGCCGTCGTAGACGTGCAGCTCGACGCCGTCGTCCTCGACGATGGTGCCGATGTGGAAGGGCTTCAGCTCCTCCAGCGGCGCCTGCCGGTAGGTGAGCGGCACCTGGTACAGCACGGGCTTCGCGCTGCCGTGGTCGATGATCAGGTGCGTCTCGATGCGGGCGAACCAGCCCTCGTCGCTGAAGCTCCAGCCGCCGATGCGCTCGAGGCGGGGCTCGGTGCCCTTCGAGGCGAACCAGCGCTGCTCGCGCATCCACGCGGCGAGGAAGTCGGGGATGACGCTGAGGTCGTGGTGCTGCATGGCTCAGGCCACCTTCGCGGTCACGTCGGCGAGCGACGGGTTGGTGGCGGACGAGCCGTCGGGGAAGAGGACGGTGGGGACCGTCTGGTTGCCGCCGTTGATGGCCTCGACGAGCTCCGCGGTCCCGGGCACCTGCTCGATGTCCACCTCGTCGTAGCCGATGCCGGCCCTGTCGAGCTGGGACTTCAGGCGGCGGCAGTAGCCGCACCAGGTGGTGGAGAACATCGTGATCCGTCCGGGGGCGGGCACGTAGGAGGAGGTCTCGGGCGACATGCTCCTCACCCTACGCGCCGTGACCTCCGCCGGCCCGGGGTCCGGACGCGCGAGGACGTGCCTCGGCGCGTCGCGGATCCCCGGGTGCGGTGCCGGTCAGGGCCGGATGCGGCTCAGCCGAGCAGCGAGCGCTCGAACCAGGCGTTGCGGAACTTGGCCGTGGGATCCAGGCGCTCGGCGAGGGCGAGGAAGTCGCCCGATCGCGGGTACAGCGGGGCGATGTCGGCCGCCAGGGCCGTGAAGACCTTGCCCCAGTGCGGGCGCGCGCCGAACGGGCGGATGGCCGCCTCGAGCTCGACGAGCAGCGCCTCGACGGCCTCCTGCTCGCGCTTCCACGTGAAGTGCAGGCCGATGGTCGTCTGCCCGTACTGGGGGCTCAGCCAGAGGCCGTCCTCGGCGACGGCGCGCAGCTCGCACACGAGGAGGATCGGACGGATCCGGTCGCCCATGGCCCGCAGCGCGCGCACGGCCTCGACGGCCCGGTCGAGCGGCACGTGGAACTCCGACTGGATCTCCTCGCCGTCGCTCGGCGTGAAGCCCATCTTGAAGTGCGAGAGGCGGTCGGACCAGAGGCCCACGACGCCGAGCTGCGAGGTGCTGTTCACCGGATCGATGCCGAGGATCGGGTGGCGCTCCTCGGTCGCGGCCGGCGCGCCGAAGTAGTCGGCCACGACGACCTCGTCCTCGGGCTGGCCGTCGACTCCGAGCTGCACGCGGCTCTTCAGCCACACCTGGTCGGTGGCCTCGCCGAAGCGCGTGAAGACGCTGACGCTGTACGCGCCGCCGAAGACGTCCTCGAGGTTCTCGTCGAACGCGTCCCAGCTGAGGCCCTCGAAGACGCGCTGGCGCACGAGGTACGACGGCTCGACGTCGAGGGTGACGCGCGTGACGACGCCGAGCGCGCCGAGGCCCACCACGACGCCGTCGAAGTCGTCGTCCCCGCGGCGGTACGTGACGGTCTCGCCGTCGGCCGTGATCAGCTCGATGGCGGCGACGGCGGTGCCGAGGTTGCCGTTGCCGATGCCGGATCCGTGGGTCGCGGTCGCGATGGCGCCGCCGACCGAGATGTGCGGCAGCGAGGCGAGGTTGTGGATCGCGAGGCCCTCCGCGCCGAGCAGCTCGGCGAGCTTCCCGTAGGCGAGGCCCGCGGAGAAGGTGGCGGTGCTCGCGTCGCGGTCGATCACGAGGTCGGCCGGCAGCTCGGCGAGCGAGAGCAACACGTCGGAGTCGGCGATGTCGTTGAACGAGTGGCGGGAACCCAGCACGCGGATCCGGGGCGCGTCGCGGACGATGGCCCGCAGCTCCTCGACGGTCGTCGGCGCGTGGACCTCGCGGGCCCGGTACGCGTAGTTGCCGGCCCAGTTGGTGCCTGCGGTGCCCTGCTCGATGGTGTCGGTCATGCGTCCTCCTCGCGCCCGCCATCGGACGCCGTCGTCTCCAGCTTGCCCGCCCTCCGGCCGGAGGGCGAGCGACGGGCCGCCGGTGCGGCGGCCCGTCACGTGCTCCGCGGTCAGCGGCTGCGGATCGTGAGCTCCAGCGTGCGCGCCGACGGCCAGAGCTGGTGCTCGGGCAGCACGTCGAGTCCGCACGCGCGCGAGCCGAGCCCGTGCTGCGCGGCGTCGATGTAGAGGTGCACCGCCTCGCTCGCGGGCAGCTCGTGCGGGTGGGCCGCGCGGTCGAGCTCCTGCGGCGTGTGCCGGGAGGCCGTGAAGCCGGGGCGGCGGCCCGCGGTGTCGGGCCGCGCCTGGATCACGATGCCGCCCTCGCCGTCGAACGTGCCGAGCTCCAGCTCCCGCAGGTCGCTGCGGTGGCCGGTCTCCTGCGGCATCGAGTACACGGCGCCGAGGTCGTCGACGAGCGACGAGAACCGGCCGACGAGCGCCGCGCGACGCGAGTCGGGGTACGACTCGAACGGGCCGGTGCCGTACCACTCCGCGTTGGTGACGCTCGCGGGCAGGTCGAAGCGGATCCCGACGCGCGGCCACGTGATGGCCCAGCCGGCGCTCGGCACGATGTCGATGCGGAGGCCCAGGTCGCCGTCGGCGCCCTCGGTCCAGCAGTACGTCGTGTCGACCGAGTCGAAGGACTGCGCCGCGCTCGTGCGCACGACGACCGTGAGCGAGCCGGATCCGACCTTCACCGAGCGGACCCGGTGGGTGAGCCGGTCGAGGCCCGCCCCGCGCCAGCGCGCCTCGCTCGACGGCCCGGGGACTCCCTTGCCGAAGGTGAGGCGCGGATCCGCCAGCTCATAGGAGCCGCTGCTGTCGCTGCGGTCGTTGTCGGTGGGCGCGCGCCACAGCTCGAGGCGCGGGCCGTCGACCTCGAGCGAGCCGAGGCGCACGAGGCGGCCCGTGGCGAGGTCGAACTCGCCGTCGCCCAGGGTGAGGCGCGTGGCGCCGGATGCGGGGTACGTCTCCTCCTCGGCGTCGACCCAGCGCGCGGGCACGGCGGGCCGCGGCGCGGGCGTGAGGTCGAACTGCTGGACGGCGACCACGTGGCCGGCCTCGGCCCACGGCTCGTCGTCGCGGAGGATCGCCTGCACGGTCAGCCACACCTCGGGCGCGGAGCCGTCCGCCGTGCCTGCCGCGAGATCGCCCGCGTCGAGCGCGTCGGCGGGCAGCGCGATCCGGGCGGTCGATCCCGCGGGCACGGCCTCGGCGTCGAGGACGCCGGTGGCCACGTCGTCGCCGTCGACCGCGAGCACCCAGACGAGGCTCGTGAGCGCGGTGGAGACGGAGTGGTAGCGGTTCTCGACCACCAGGGTCGCGGATCCGCCGTCGCGCTCCAGCCCGAACGCGACGGGCTGCACGACGGCCTTGTACTCGGCGAGGCCGGGCGTGGGGGTGTCGTCGGGCAGGACCATGCCGTCCATCACGAAGTTGCCGTCGTGGACGACCTCGCCGAAGTCGCCGCCGTACGCGTAGAACGCCTCGCCGTCGGCGGTCTCGGTGAGGATGCCGTGGTCGCGCCACTCCCACACGAAGCCGCCGTGCAGGCGCGGGTAGCGGAGCACGAGGTCCTCGTACTCGCCGATCTGGCCGGGGCCGTTGCCCATCGCGTGCACGTACTCGCACAGGATGAAGGGCTTGCTGCGCTGGCGCATGCCCTCGCCGGGCGTGCAGCCGAGCAGGTCGCCCGGGATCACGTCGCTGCCGATGGACTCGGTCTCCTGCAGGTTCGAGTACATGCGCGAGTAGACGTCCGTGTACTCGCCCGTGTAGTCGCCCTCGTAGTGCACGGGGCGGCCCGGGTCGCGGCGGTGGACCCACGCCGACATGGCGGCGAGGTTCCGACCCGTGCCCGACTCGTTGCCGAGGGACCACATGACGATGGACGGGTGGTTCTTGTCTCGCTCGACCGTGCGCTCGATGCGGTCGAGGTACGCGTCGGCGAAGCGCGGATCGTCGCTCGGGTTGCCGACCCAGCCGCCGAACTCGAAGCCGTGGGTCTCGAGGTCGCACTCGTCGATGACCCAGAAGCCGAGCTCGTCGGCGAGGTCGAGGACGCGCGGGTGCGGCGGGTAGTGGCTGGTGCGGATCGCGTTGACGTTGTGCTGCTTCATCAGCATCATGTCGGCGCGCGCGTGGTCCTCGTCGAAGACGCGACCGCGCTCGGGGTGGGCCTCGTGCCGGTTGACGCCGTGGAAGACCACGCGGCGACCGTTGACGAGGAACCGGTCGCCCTCGATCCGCACGGTGCGGAAGCCGAGGCGGATGGAGAGCGCCTCGACGTTGGTGCGGAGGAAGCCCTGGTACTGCGTGGGGCTCTCGGCGCTCCACGGCTCGACGCGGTCCACGTGGACGGGCGCGATGTCCGCCGGGGTGTCCCACGTGACGTGGATGCCGAGGTCCTCGACCTCGAACGTGACGGGGAACGCGGCGGGCTCGGCGTCGACCTCGACGTGCACGGTGCCTGCGCCCGTCTCGTGGTCGTACTCGGCGCGCGTCCACGCGTCGTCGATGCCGCCCTCGGGACGGCCGAGGAGCGTGACGTCGCGGAAGATGCCGGGCATCCACCACTGGTCCTGGTCCTCGAGGTAGCTGGCGATCGACCACTGGTGCACGCGCACGGCGAGCACGTTGGATCCGGGCCGCAGCGACGCGGTGACGTCGAACTCGTGCGAGAGGCGGGATCCCATCGCGGTGCCGACCTCGTCGCCGTTCAGCCAGACCTTGAAGGCCGACTCGACGCCCTCGAAGCGGAGCACGACGCGCTCGAGCGACTGCCAGTCCGTCGGCACGTCGATGTCGACGCGGTAGTCGCCGGTGGGGTTCTCGTCGGGCACGAAGGGCGGCTCGACGGGGAACGGGTACTGCACGTTCGTGTAGGCGGGGAGGCCGAAGCGGCCGTCCTGGC
Source organism: Clavibacter lycopersici (assembly GCF_003576405.1). Classification (GTDB taxonomy): domain Bacteria; phylum Actinomycetota; class Actinomycetes; order Actinomycetales; family Microbacteriaceae; genus Clavibacter; species Clavibacter lycopersici. The sequence goes on along the minus strand of NZ_QWGT01000018.1, from coordinate 7,424 downwards.
CGAGCACCCAGTGGCTCGGCACGGGGATCTCGTCCCAGCCGGAGTCGTCGAACGCGGGGTCGGCCATCTCGTCGGAGAGGCCGCGCGGGGTGGGGGAGAGGCGGAACCGCCAGTCGCCGTTCAGCACGATGCGCGGGGCATCCGAGTGCAGGCAGGAACGGGGGCGGCGGGCCGCGCCGGACGTGGGGGCGAAGTCCTCGAAGTAGGGGAGGGCGTGCGTCATGAGCTTCCTTGCGCGTGGGCGGGTGCGGCGACGTGCCGCGGGTTCCATCATCGTCGGTCGGAGGGCGCCGCGCCGAATGCGCGGACGGCCGGGCAGGTCGCCCCGCCCGGCCGTCCGGGATCCGTGCGCGGGCGATCAGCCCTTGACCGCTCCGTCCGTGAGGCCGCCGCGCCAGAACCTCTGCAGCACGATCATCGCGATGATGAGCGGGATGATCGAGACCAGCACGCCGCCCGTGGTCAGCTGGTAGAACTCCGGCAGCCGGTCGACCTGGCTGCGCCAGTTGTTGAGGCCCAGCGTGATCGGGTACAGCTTCGAGTCGGCCAGCATGATCAGCGGCAGGAAGTAGTTGTTCCAGATGCCGACGAGCTGGAACAGGAACACCGTCACGAGCGCGGGCGTCATCGAGCGCAGCGCGAGCGTGTGGAAGATCCGCAGCTCGCTCGCCCCGTCGATCCGGCCCGACTCGATGACCGCGTCCTCCACCGACGCCTGCGCGTAGATCCGGCAGAGGAACAGGCCGAACGGCGACACGAGCGACGGGATGAGCACCGACCAGTACGTGTTCGCGATCCCCATGGTGCTGAAGAGCAGGAACAGCGGCAGCGCGGTGGCGGTGCCGGGCACGAGCACCCCGCCGAGGATCGTGCCGAACACGAGGTTCGACCCCCGGAACCGGTACTTGGCCAGCGCGTATCCGCCGGCGGCCGCGAAGTAGGTCGCGACGAGCGCGCCCACGCCGGCGTACAGCACCGAGTTCATGAACCAGCGCACGAAGATGCCGTCGTCGTACGTGAACACCATCGTGAGGTTCTGCCAGAGGTTCATGTTCGCGAACAGGAACCCGTTGGTGCTGAACAGGTCGGCCGTCGTCTTCGTGGCGGCGACCACGATGTAGTAGACGGGGACGAGGAAGTACAGGGCGACGACCGTGAGGATCGCCGTGACGATGATCCGGGTCGCCGGCCTCGTGCCCGCTCCCGGCGTGCTGCCCGCCTTCGACGGGCGGCTCACCTTCGCCTGGGCGGCCTGCGCGAGGCGCTTCTGCTCCGTCTTCTCGGCGGCGCTCTCGGTGGTGGTCGGTCGTGCCTCCGTCGCGGTCATGCGCGCGCCTCCTTCTTCATCCGGGCGGCGGCTTCCCGCTCCTCCTTGGGCTTCCTGTTCGTGAACGCCAGGAACACGAACGACAGGACGAACGCCGCGAGGGCGATGATGACCGCCTGCGCCGCGGCCACGCCGTAGTCGTTGTACGCGAACGCCGTGGTGTACGCCGACAGGTTCGGCGTGTACTGCGAGTCGATCGCGGGGGCGGAGGTGGCGAGCACCTGCGGCTCGGCGAACAGCTGCAGCGTCCCGATGATCGAGAACACGGTCGCGAGCACGAGCGCCGGCCGGATCAGCGGCAGCTGGATCGAGAACGCCGTGCGCCACGCGCCCGCGCCGTCGATGCGCGCGGCCTCGTAGACGTCCCCGGGGATCGACTTCAGCTGGGCGATGATGATGAGCATGTTGTAGCCCGTGTAGGTCCAGGTCACGATGTTCGCGATGGACCACAGCACGGTGTCCGCGCCGAGGAAGTCGAGCTGGATCCCGAACACCGAGGCGATGTCGATGATGGGCGAGAGGCCGGGGATGTAGAGGAAGCCCCAGAGGATCGTCGCGATGACGCCCGGCACGCCGTACGGCATGAAGTACGCCGCCCGGAAGAACTGGGGCCACTTCGCCGACGCCGACTCGAGCAGGAGCGCGAGGATCGTGCAGAGGATGATCATCACCGGCACCTGCACGACGCCGAAGAGCAGCACCCGGCCGATGGACGCCGTGAACGCGTCGTTCGCGAGCGCGAGCGAGTAGTTCTCGAACCCGGCGAACACGGTGGTGACGCCCTCCTCGCCGAACAGACCCTCGCGCCGGACGGTCGTGAACGACTGGAACACCGCGTAGATGATCGGGAGCACGAAGGTCAGCAGGAAGACCGCGAGGAACGGCGCGAGCAGCACCCACGGCGCGATGGTCTGCGACTTCTTCAGCTGGCCCCTGCTCACGCCCGAGCGCTGGGCGCGGGGGGAACGGGTGCCGGCGTGCTCGCCGGCCGGCCTCGTGACGGTGCTCATGCGGAGGCCGCCTCGACGCGCAGGCCCTTGTTGCGGAAGGCCTCGATCACGGCCTCCTGCGCGAGGGGCAGGGACTCTACGAGGGTCTGGCCGCTCGTGAGCTTGCGGCGGAACTCGTCCTGCAGGGTGTTGAGCGTGAACTGCGTGAGCGGGCACCAGGTCCAGTCGAGGTTCTGCTCCTTCGCCGCGGGCGCGAACACCTCCTCGTTGTAGGACTGGCCGCTGAACCACTCGCTCGGCTCCTGCCGGGCGGCGCCGATGTAGTCGGGGGAGGGCGACCAGCCGATGCCGGAGTTCTGGATCATCGCGTCGATGCCCTCGGGCGACGTGGTCATCCACGTCATGAACTTGAGCGCCTCGGCCGGGTGCTTGCTGTTCGCGAGCACCGCCGCGGTGGATCCGCCGAGGTAGCTGGATCCGTACGCCCCGTCGAACGACCACGTCTGCATGGGCGCGACCTTCCACTTGCCCTCGCCGCCGGAGACCGACTGGATGAGGGCGTCGCCCCAGCTGGCGCTCGTGACGCCGAAGACCTTGCCGTCCGCGGCGGCCGCGGTCCAGGGCGGGGAGAAGGCCGAGTACGAGGTGTTGACCACGTCGTCGTCGATGGCCCTGTCGAAGAACGCGGCGACCTCCATCGTGCGCTCGTCGAGCATGTCGACCACCCAGCGCTCGCCGTCGACCTTGAACCAGTTCGCACCGGCCTGCGTGGCGTACGACGTGAAGACCGAGGCGTCGGCGACGGGGAAGCAGTCGAGGTAGTTGCCCGCGCCCGTCTTCCGGACCTCGGCGCCGAGCGTCGCCCAGTCGTCCCAGGTCGCGGGCGGCTGGCCGCCCACCTGGTCGAGGAGCTCGCGCTGGTAGTAGAAGGCCATGGGGCCGGAGTCCTGCGGGATCCCGAACACGCCGTCCTGGAAGCTGACCTGCTTCCACAGCGCCTCGTCGTAGCTGTCGCGGTACTCCTCGACGCCGTAGCGGGTGAGGTCGACGAGGCCGTTCGCGAGGAGGAACTCGGGCAGCTGCCGGAGCTCGACCTGGCCGATGTCGGGGCCGCCGCCTGCCGTGATGGCCGAGTACATCTTCTGGTACCCGCCGGCGTTGCCGCCGGGGATCCAGACCGCCTCGACCTGGATGTCGGGGTTCTGCGCGTTCCAGACGTCCGCGACCTTCTGCAGGTCCTTCAGCCACGCCCAATATGTGAGCGTGACCTTCTCGCCCGGTGCGGCGGCGGGGATGACCGGATCGGAGTTGACCAGCCTCCCGCCCGGCGCCGAGCACGACGCGAGGGCGAGCGTCCCCGCAGCGGCGGCCCCCACCCCCAGTGCGTGTCTCCTGCTGATCGAATGCGTCATCGCATCCCTCCCGTCGTCGTTGATGGCAGATGGGCCGGAGCCCACGATCACTCTAAGCGCGCGACGAAACTTATTCCTAACCCCTGGTCGGGATTCTCGGGGAGCGGCGGGAGACGGCTCAGCGGCGCGCGCCGCGGTTGCGGACGGCCCACTCGAGGGCGTGCATCGCCTGGTCCTTCGTGAGGCGCGTCTCGAGGCCGCACGTCGGGCAGACCACGCGGTAGGTCGAGCGCAGCGGGATCAGCGGGACGAAGAAGACCGTGAAGCGGAGCGTGCGGTGGAGCACGCGCTGGGCGCTCGTCACGCCGCAGCGGAGGCACGCGAAGGTGACGATGACGATGAGGGCGTCGCGGGCGCGCGTGCCGAACAGGAGGATCACCTGCCGAGGCTACGCGCGCCGCGCGGAGCATAGGCGGTGGAGCGGCCCCCGGACGAGGAGGCGACGCTGGGCGGATCACCCGGTACGTTCGAGGGACACGCTTCCAGCAGATCGGCCCCGCATGACCTCGCACCACGTCGGCGCGCACGTCTCGCCCGCGGCGGCCTGCCTCCGGGACGCCGCGTGATCGTCTTCGTGGTCGTGGGGGCCGTCGGCCTCCTGCTCCTCCTCTCCAGCATCGTGCTCGGCGACCTGCTCGACGCCATCGGCGGCGGCGACGGGCTCGTGTCCGGGGTCGCGCTCGGCGCGGCGCTCGCGATCTACGGCGTCGGCGGCGTGCTCGCCGACCAGGCGGGCATCGGATCCGGCGGCGCCATCGCGATCGCCGTCGCCCTCGCGCTCGTGGCCCTCGTGGTCGTGCAGCTCACCGTCCGCTTCGTGGCGAAGCAGGAGAGCGGCGGCTCGTACTCGCCCGTCGGCATGGTCGGCGTCGTCACCTCGCCCACCTCGCCCACCGGCGGCGAGGTGCGGCTCGAGCACATCCGCGAGCTGGAGCGCCGGCTCGCGATGAGCGCGGAGCCGCTCCCCGTCGGCACGCGCATCCGCGTCGTCTCGGAGGACGGGTTCCGCGTGCACGTCGAACCCGACGCCCACGACGCCCACGACGCCCCCCGCACCTAGCAGCACCCGTCCCAACGAGAGGAACCATCCCGTGGACCTGATATCCGGCGGCGCCAGCGCCATAGCCGTCATCGTCGTCATCGTCATACTCGTGGCGCTGGTGGCGTTCATCGCCTCCCGCGTCCGACGGGTGCCGCCGAACCAGGCGCTCGTCATCGTCGGCCGCAACGCCGAGAAGAGCGAGGGCGGCGCCGGGTTCTCCAGCCCGCAGAAGGTCATCATCGGCGGCCGGACCTTCATCTGGCCGATCTTCCAGGAGGGCTTCACGCTCTCCCTGGAGCAGTACCAGACGAGCGTCACGGCCGAGGCGCGCGACGCGAACTTCATCAACACCGCCGTCGTCGCGACCGTCAACTTCAAGGTGACGGGCACCGAGGACGGCGTGCGCCGCGCCGTGCAGCGCTACCTGCTGCAGCAGGACGCCCTGCCGGAGATCGTGCGGCAGTCGCTCGAGGGCGCGATCCGCGGCCTCATCGGCGACCGGCCCGTGGACGAGCTCGTGAAGAGCTTCTCCGTCGTGGCGCAGGAGGCCGTGAACCAGACGAAGAACGACCTCGCGGAGCTCGGCCTCCAGATCGAGACGCTCAACGTCCGCGAGATCACGACGCCCGGCAGCTCTTACCTCGACGACCGGGCCCGCTCCAACGCCGCGCGCGCCCGCCAGGTCGCCGAGGTCGCGGAGGCGGAGAACAAGCGGATCTCCGCGCTCGCCGCGATCGAGAACGACCAGCAGACCGCCGAGCGCCAGCTCGAGCTCGACCTGCGTCGCGCCGCCATCAAGGCCGACACCGACCGCGCCAACGCGACCGCGTACGCGGCCGGCGAGCTGGCCAAGGCCGAGCAGGACCGCCTGGTCGCCGACCAGGAGCGCACCGCCGTGGCCGCGCAGGCCGAGGTGTCGAAGGAGCGCCTGCGCATCGACGTGGAGCTCCCCGCCGAGGCGCGCAAGTACGCGACCGTCCAGGACGCGCAGGCAGCCCGCGATGCCGAGAAGGCGAAGGTCGACGTGGAGGTCTACCAGCGCACGCAGAACGCCGAGGCGGCGAAGACCGCTGCCGTGAACGAGGCCGCGTCCATCACCGCGCTCGGGAAGGCGAACGCCGACGCGATCCAGGCACGCGGCCAGGCGGAGGCCGAGGCGGCCGCCGCGCTCGCCGAGGCGCAGAACAAGCTGTCGACCGAGGCCCTGCAGGCGCGCATCATCGCGTCCATGCCGGAGATCGCGCGCGAGATGGCGGCGCCGCTGGCGAACGTCGACAACATGACGATCATCTCGGCGGACGGCGCGAACGCGCTCAACCGCTCGGTGGCCGAGAACATGGCGACCCTGCCGAAGCTGCTCAAGGACACGACGGGCATCGACGTCGCGACGGCGCTGAGCTCGTTCCTGGGCTCGACGGCGGCGGGTACGTCCGCCGGCGCGGGTTCCACCTCCACGGACGTCGGTCCGAAGACGGCCGCTTCCGAGGGCGCCGGGATCTGATCCCGGTGCCGGAGCTCCTCGGGGCGCACGCCGCCCCGGGGAGCACGGCGTGAGATCCACGAGCCCGTTCGGGGCGTTGTGGGGCGCGAACGCGCTCTCCAACCTCGCGGACGGGCTCGTCTTCGTCACCATGCCACTCGTCGCGGCCGGGCTCACCGACGATCCACGTGGCGTGGCCGGGCTCGCGACCACGTACGCGCTCGTGCGGCTCCTGGTCGCGTTGCCCGTGGGCGTGTACGTCGACCGGCTCGACCGGCGCACGCTGATCGTCGTCGCGAACCTCCTCAGGGGCGCCGCGGTGCTCGGGCTCGCGGTCTCCATCCAGTCGGGCGTCGCGTCGCTCGCGGTGCTCTACGCGGTGATGGCCGTGGTCGGCGTGCTCGAGAGCGCCGCCGACGGGGCCGCGGTCGCCGTGCTGCCGTCGATCGTGCCGCGCGACCGGCTCGACCGGGCCAACGCGCGCATCACGGGCACGCAGCTCGTGGCGGACGAGTTCGTCGGGCCGCCGCTCGGCGGGATCCTGTTCGCGCTCGCCGCCGCCGTGCCCGTGTACGCGACGGGCGGGCTCTGGGTCGCGGCCGGGGCGGTGGCGCTCGCGCTCCCGCGGCGGGCCCGCGACATTCCGCCGGTACCCGAGGTGCCCGCTGCGCCGCCGTCCGTGTTCCGCGAGGCAGCCGCCGGCGTGCGCTGGCTCGCCGGGCACCGCGTGGTCGGATCCCTCGCGCTCATCGGCGGGCTCGCGAGCGTCGGCTACATGCTGCCGTTCTCGGTGCTCGTGCTGTTCGCGGGCGAGCGGCTCGGGCTGGACGCCGCCGGCTACGGCGTGCTGCTCGCGGCCAGCGCGCTCGGCGGCCTGGCCGGATCCGCGATCGCCGCCCCGCTGCGCGCCCGCCTCGGCTCCCGCTGGACCATCACGGCGGCCCTCGCGCTCGGCGCCGCGAGCCTCGCGGGACTGGCGGTCACGCGCGATGCGGTGGTCGCCGGCGTGCTGCTCGCGCTCTACATCCTGCACGCCGTGGTGTGGAGCATCTGCGCGACCTCGCTCCGCCAGCGGCTCGTCCCGGCGGATCTCCTCGGGCGCGTGGGCGCGGCCGGTCGCGTCGTGAGCCTGCTCGGCCTCGCGGCGGGATCCGCGCTCGGCGGCGTGCTCGCGACCGCGGGGATCGCGCTGCCGACGGTCGCGGGCGCGATC
>NZ_QWGT01000017.1 GCF_003576405.1 Clavibacter lycopersici | reverse complement strand
CTCACCGTCGCGGCGGCGGCGGCGGCGGCGCGGGCGGCGGATCCGCGGGCTCCCCGCCGCAGGCCCTGCGAGAGGAGCACGCCGAGGAGCACGAGGACGGCGCCCGCGGGCTCGTTCCAGTGCAGGGTCTCGCCGAGCACGAGGATCCCGAGCGCGACGCCGACCACGGGCGTGATGTAGGTGACGGTCGAGGTGGCGGTGGGTCCCCAGGCGAGGAGCACGTTCATGTTCCAGAGGTAGGCGAGGCCCGTGCCGACCACGCCGAGCACCACGAGGCTGAGCACGACGGGCAGGTCGAGCGTCACGGGGCCGGTAGCGAGGAACGGGGTCGCGAGGATCATCGCGGCGGCGCCCATGCCGATCTGCATGAAGGCGGTGACGACGCCGGGGATGCCGCGGTGGGTGAGGAAGCGGCGGAGGTAGCTGAACGTGATCCCGTAGCAGACGGCCGCGCCGAGGCACGCGAGCTGGCCGGCGAGCTCGAGCAGCGGCTGGCCGGATGCGGCGGCCTCGGCGGACGGGGTCAGGCGCCACGGGCCGATGATCACGACCACGCCCACGATGCCGAGCGCGATGCCCGCGAGCTGCCGGCGGCCCAGCTTCTCCACGCGGAACGCGAGGGTGGCGAGGAGCGCGGTCATGATCGGCGTGGTCGCGTTGTAGATGCTCGCGACGCCCGAGGTGACGTGCTGCTCGGCCCACGCGAACAGCGAATAGGGGATGGCGGATCCGACGACGCCGACCACCGCGAAGTGCAGCCACACGACGCGCTCCCTCGGCAGCGGCAGGCGGCGGGCGGCGACGATGAGGCCGAGCGCGAGGGCGCCGAGCACCAGCCGCGTCCACGACACCTGGCCGAAGGAGACGCCCTCGAGCGCGACCTTCATGAAGAGGAAGCTCGCGCCCCAGACGGTGCCCATGGCGGCGAACTGCACGGCGATGCGGCGGCCGCCGGGGAGACCGAGCGGCGAGGCGGATGCGGCGGATGCGGAGGGCGCCGGTGCGCCGCGGGGTGTCACGTCGTCACTGTATCGGCGGGGTGCGACGGGCGGACGGCACCGGCGGGCTCCGGCCGACGTCAGCCGGCAGGGTGCTGGCCACGGCCGGCGATCGGCCCGTCCATGGGGCCGTCGGGGTGCAGCTCGGCGTCGAGTCCCTCCTCCATCTCGGAGAGGAGCGCTGCGATCGCCGCGTGCTCCTCCGGCGTCGCCCCGAACCAGGTCGCGATCTCGCGGCGCGGGATCACGAGGCTGTGACCCGGAGACACGGGGTTCGCGTCGGGGATCGCGAAGGCCAGCGCGTCGGACGCGACGTGCGCGTGCGGGGGCAGGGCGGTGAAGGGACCCGGCACGGGGTCAGTGCGCCCGATGCGTGGGAGCATCGGGCGATGACGACGACGCCCGCGACCGTGCTCGCCACGGCGCGGTTCGCGCTCGAGCCGCTGGTGGTCGCGCACGCGGGGGAGATGGTCGGGGTGCTCGCGGATCCCGCGCTGTACCGCTTCACCGGAGGCGAGCCGCCGACGCTCGAGGCGCTGCGGGCCAGGTTCGCGCGGCAGGCCGTCGGGCGCTCGCCGGATGGATCCGCGCGGTGGCTCGTGTGGGTGATCCGCGACCGCGCCTCGGGCCGGGCCGCCGGGTTCGTGCAGGCGACCGTGACCGAGGAGGGCGGGGCGCGCATGGCGGAGGTGGCGTGGCTCGTGGGGACCGCGGCGCAGGGATCCGGCGCGGCAGCCGAGTGCGCTGCGGCCGTGGTCGCGTGGCTGCGGGAGGACGGCGTCGGGATCGTCCGCGCGAACATCCACCCGGATCACGCGGCGTCCGAGGCCGTCGCCCGGCGGCTCGGGCTCGCGCCGACGGACGTGCGCGTCGAGGGGGAGACCCGCTGGGAGCTGCGGGCGGGCTAGGCGCCGTCGGCGGACGGGTCCCGGAGGTCGCAGGCCATCCACACGGTGTCGCCGTGCTCGGGATCCGGCGTGACGCGACCGCTCTCCGCGAAGCCCGCCTTCCCCAGCACGCGGAAGGAGGCGGTGTTCCACCGACGGACCGTCGACCACAGCCGGGCGCGTCCCGTCGCGCGGGCGGCGTCGACCACGGCGCGCGCCGCCTCCGTCGCGATGCCCCGGCCGTGCACGTCGCGCAGCAGCTCGAAGGCCATCTCCGGCTCCTCGACGGACGCGCTGCCCACGACCAGCCCGCAGTACCCGACGACGCCCGGCTCGTCCCGCCGCTCGACGGCGAGCAGCCCGATCCCCGTGTGGAGCGACTCCTCCGCCTGCACCGTCAGCCGTTCGCGGACCTCCTCGCGCGACGGACGCCCCTCGTCGTCGATGCGGCGGTGCGGGGGATGGCGCGGATCGCGCTCGGCCCAGAGGCGGTGCACGACGTCGACGTCCGACGGGCCGAGCGGCCGCAGCCGGAGACGGGCGGTCTCGAGGAGCGCGGGCAGGGGAGACGCGATCATGCGCTCACGGTACGTGCCGGTCCCCGCGGGTCGGCTGCGAGCATCGGGAAGCGGATGCGCGGCGGATCAGTGGACCGCGAGCTCCACCACGAGCACCGCCACGCCCAGCACCGCGACGCCCGCGAGCACCAGGAGCTTCACGCCGAGGGACACGCGCAGGCGCCGGACCGCGACGAGCGTCACGATCACGAGCGTCGCCACGAGCACGATCGCGATGATCCGCAGGGCCGCCGCGAGGTCGAGCACGCCGAGCGCGGAGAGGCCGAGGATCGCGAGCGGCGCGGGCAGCGCGCCCAGCGAGCTGAGCGCCACGTAGAGGATGTGGCCGACGTCCCGGCGGTCCGGCACCTCGCCGTCGCGCACCATCTGCGCGATGTACTCGGCCACCGACACCGCGAGCAGCGTGCCGACCACCGTGAGCAGGAGGGTGAGCGCGGCGCCGCCCACGGTCGCGTGATCCGCCTCGCGCTCGGTCGCGATGGTGACCGCGAGCGCGGTGAAGGTGACGTAGATCCGCTCCTTCAGCGCCTCGGAGCGCTGCTCGCCGTCGGGGGCGCGTCGGCCGCGGGTGTCCCGTGCGGGCGGCTGGTCTCTGTCGGTCAAGGGTTCAGGCTAGGGGCGCGGCCCGCGTGCCGCCCGGCGGCGTGGGAGCATCGGGTCCATGAGCGATGCGACCGCGCCCGTCTCCCCGCCGGATCTCGAGGCCGCCGAGCGGATGTGGTCCGCGTACGCCGAGGCGCACCCGCAGGCCGTCGCGGCCGGACCCGAGCACACGGTCGAGCACTTCGGGGACCACGCCCGGCTCGCGGACGAGCTCCTCGGGATCGTGCTGTCGGGCCGGAAGCGCGCCACGGCCGAGCTCGTCGCCGACTTCCTCGCGCGCGGCGACGAGGTGCCGCGCATCGGCTCGCACTGGATCGCCTGCGACAGCACCGGGGCGCCGCGCATCGTGATCCGCAGCACCGAGCTCCGCGTCGGCCCCTTCACGAGCGCCGACGCCGCCTTCGCGCACGACGAGGGCGAGGACGACCTGTCGCTCGAGAGCTGGCGCACGCAGCACCGCATCTACTGGGAGCGCGTGAGCGCGGCCCGCGGTGCCGCGTGGTCGGAGGGCGACGAGATCGTGTTCGAGCGCTTCGCCGTGGTGTGGCCGCCGGAGCACGCGGACCCGCGGTGACCCGGGCGCGCATCCCCGCCCGCCTCTGGTTCGGAGCGCAGGCGCTCGGCGGGGCCGCGTGGTGGATCGCCGTGCCGAGCATCCCGGCGGCGCGCGTCGCGACGCTCGGCGCGCTGGATCTCCCGCGGTTCGAGATGCGGCACGCGACCGCATGAGGCTGAGCGCCGGTCGTGCCGCCCTGGTCGCATGGGGTGGGTGGAGCGCAGGATGGACCGATGGCTGACACCGAGATCCCCCGCACCGCATTCCCCGACGGCCGCAGCACGGTCGCCCTCGCGCAGGGCACCTGGAACATGGGCGACGAGCCCGCCGCCCGCGCGACCGAGCTCGACGCCCTGCGCGCCGGCATCGACGCGGGCCTCACCGCGATCGACACGGCCGAGATGTACGGCAGCGGGCGATCCGAGGAGCTCGTCGGCGAGGCGATCGCCGGCCGCCGCGACGAGGTCTTCCTCATCAGCAAGGTGCTGCCGTCGAACGCGTCCCGCCGCGGCACGGGCGAGGCGGCCCGCCGCAGCCTCGCGCGCCTCGGCACCGACCGCCTCGACCTCTACCTGCTGCACTGGCGCGGATCCCACCCCCTCGCCGACACGGTCGCCGCCATGCAGGAGCTCGTGCAGGAGGGCCTGATCCGCGCGTGGGGCGTCAGCAACCTCGACGCCGTCGACCTCGACGAGCTCGCCGCGATCCCCGGCGGCGCCGACGCGCAGACCGACCAGGTCCTCTACAACCTCGCCCAGCGCGGGCCCGAGCGCGACGTGATCCCGTGGGCGCGGTCGCGGCGGATGCCCGTCATGGCGTACTCGCCGCTCGACCAGGGGCGGCTCGCGACGGATCCGACGCTCGCCGCCCTCGCCGAGCCGCTCGGCGTGAGCGCCGGCCAGCTCGCGCTCGCCTGGGTCGTCCGCCAGGCCCCGCACGTCTTCGCGACCGCCAAGGCCGCGACGGCCGCGCACGTCGCCGAGAACCGCGCGGCGCTCGACCTCCTGATCCCGGACGAGACGCTCGCCGCGCTCGACCGCGCGTTCCCGGGGCCGACGGGGTCGGGTCCGCTCGCGATGTACTGAGGCGGATCTTCGGCAGGGTCTGCGGCCACTGCATCTGTTGGAGATTCGTCTAGTTTTAGTGAGAAGACTCAGTCTCAGGAGGTCAGCGGGCCGCGCCGGATACCTACCTGCGATGAAAACCGATTCAGCCTTTAGGAGGGTTTGAATCGTCTCCGTACGAGTTCTTCTCACCGATGGTGCCATCTAGCTTGCGGACTGTGTGCTCCACAGCTCGCTCCTTTGCCATTTCGCGACCAACTGCCTGCTGCTCGGCCTTTGTGCCACCGGAGTGCGCGGCTCGAGAGCTGCCCTCTACCTTGCTCTTCCAGACGCCGTCATCGTTGTACGTGCTGATGTCACCTTTAGCCATAATTCAACAGTAAGTGAATAGCGGGCATAAGTCCAAGGCAAATCCGGATCGAAGTTTACAGCATTTAATTCGGTGATGAGCTGCGGCGATTGCTTGCGCGTCTTGCGAAGCAGAGGACTTTGTTCGTGACGTGTGCGTCTCGCGCGGCACAGCCTCACGCCCGCGCGACCCCCGTCACGATCCACCGGTCGCCGCGCGCCCGCAGGCCCAGCGTGAGCGCGCGGGCGCCGATGTAGACGAGGCCGAACGCGGCCCACAGCGCGAGGAGGGCGGGGGTGCCGGCGACGCGGCCCGTCTCGGTGAGCCAGGCGACGAGGATCAGCGCGGGCGCGTAGATCGCGAGGTTCACGAGCCCCGCGAGGGCGAGGTAGCGGGCGTCGCCGGCGCCGATGAGCACGCCGTCGAGCACGAACACGTACCCGGCGACCGGCAGGCCGACGGCGAGCACGAGGGTCACGGCGGTGAGCATGCGGTGGATCCCCGCGTCGCCCGTGAAGACCGGCCCGAGCAGCGGCGATAGCGCGGCGAGCACGAGTCCGAGGATCACGCCGAGGCCCACGCCCCACTGCACGAGCCGGCGGGCGACCGCCCGGACGCGCGGCACGTCGTCGGCGCCGAGGCCGTGACCGACGAGGGCCTGGCCGGCGATGGCGAGGGCGTCGAGCACGAACGCGACGGTCGAGAAGAGCGTGAGCGCGATCTGCAGGGTCGCCAGCCCGGTGACCCCGAGCCCCGCGCCCACCGCGACGGTCGCGAGGATCGCCGCCCGGAGCGACGCCGTGCGCACCAGCAGCCACCCGCCCGACGCCGCCGAGCGCGCGACGCCGCGGATGCCGGGCCGCAGGGTCGTGCCGGTCTCGCGGGCGGCGCGCACCGCGATCACGACGAACACCGCGGCCATGCCCCACTGCGCGATCACGGTGCCCCACGCGGATCCGGCGATGCCGAACCCGAGCCGATAGATGAGGAGCGCGTTGAGCGCCGCGTTCGCCGCGAACCCGGAGACCGCGACGACGAGCGGGGTGCGCGTGTCCTGCAGGCCGCGGAGGAGGCCGGTGGCGGCGATGACGAGGAGCATCGCGGGGATCCCGAGCAGCGAGATGCCGAGGTAGGTGCTCGCGGCGTCGACCACCGCGGCGGTGGCTGCACGGCTCGCATCGGAGCCGCCGACGTCGGCGCCGCCGGTGTCGGCGAGGGCGCGCACGAGCGGATCCGCGAACAGGAGGCCGAGCACGAGCACCACGGCTCCGAGCGCGAGCGCGAGCCACAGGCCGTCGATGCCCGCGCGGATCGCGCCCGGCCGGTCGCCCGCGCCGAGCCGCCGCGCGACCGTGGGCGTCGTCGCGTAGGCGAGGAAGACGAGCAGGCCGACGATGGTCTGCAGGATCACGCTCGCGATGCCGAGACCGGCGAGCGGCGCGCTGCCGAGGTGCCCGACGAGCGCGGTGTCGGTGAGGAGGAACAGCGGCTCGGCCACGAGCGCGCCGAGCGCGGGCACGGCCAGCGCGAGGATCTCGCGGTCGAGCGGGCGGCGGATCCGCGGGCGCCGCCCGGTGGGTCCGCCCCTGGGCGCGCCCGTCAGCGGACCGCGTGCGCGAGCCGCTGCACGACCCCGGCGGTCGCGGCCGTGAAGGCGCGCGCGACCTCGGGGTCGAGCGAGGCGAGCGAGATCGGCCCGCGCTCGGCGATGTGGGCGTCGTACGGCACCGTGAAGATCTGGGCCGGGCGGGCGTCGTCGAGGATCCGGTCGATGCGCGCGACGACCGCGGGGTCCTCCGGGCGTCCGTCGTGCAGGCGGATGATGACGGCGTTGTCGGCGAGCATGGCCGCGTGGCCGCCGAGCTCGCGCAGGAAGTCGAGCAGCGCGACGGCCTCGAGCACCGCATCGCCCGCGTTGAGCACGGGGACGACGAGCACGTCGGTGACCTCGATCGCGCCGCGGAAGGCGGACGACGACGGCTGGTTGCCGGAGTCCATCACGCGCACCGCGTAGTACTCGTCGATGAGGCGCGAGACGCCGATCACGTCCTCGCCCGTGAGCTCGCGGCGCGGCCCGACGGATGCGACGACCGACGCGAAGCTCGTCTGCGGCGCCGTGTAGCCGGCGAGCTGGCCGGCGGAGTGGATCTCGTCGCGGTCGCGCACGAGCTCGCCGAGCCCGCGCTGCGGCTGGCCCTCGGCGCGGTAGCCGAGCGCTCCGGGATCGTCGGTGACCTCGACCACGGCGACGGATCCGCCGCGGATGGAGCCGAGCACGCCGCCGAGGATGAGGCTGGTGGGCGTCTTGCCCACGCCGCCCTTGCGGTTCGCGACCAGCACGCTGACCGCGCGCGACCACGTGGCCTGGCGGATGATGCGCTCGTCGCCCTCGCGCCGGGCGACCTCCGCGTTCGCGGCGGCCTCCTCGGAGCCGGGTCCGATCTTGAAGACCCCGCCCGTGACGGTGTTCAGGAATCCGCGGAAGCCGGTGCGCGCGACCGCGGGGCCGCGGGGCGGGCGGTGGCCGGACTGCTCGGGGAAGAGGGTGAGGGCGCTCGCGGCGGCGTCGGCGCGCGGGGTGCGCATGGCGTAGCGCTGCGGATCCGCGTCGGGGAAAGCCGTGAGGTCGGTGCCGGGGCGGCGGGCCTCGGCGGGATCCTCGTCCTCGTCGGGCGCGGCGGGGAGCGATGCGACCGGGGTCGGCTCGGGGGCGGCCGTGGGGGCGGGCGCGGCGACGCGCTCGGAGCCCGCGGGGGTGATCGGGGCCTGCGACGCGTCGGCCTGCGCGTCGGAGGCATCGTCGTCCGTGCCCGCGACCTTCGCCTGCTCGACCTCGGACGACGGGCGCAGCGGCATGCGGAAGGGGTGCGCGTTCACGACGTGCGGCGCGGGGACGCTCCAGGTGGATCCCACCGCAGGGGCGACGACCGCGTCGAAGGCGGAGGGGGCGGCGGGGGCGGCGGATCCGTCCGGCGCCGACCCGCCCGCGGGGAGGTCCTCGGCGTCGTCGTCGGCGTCCTCAGCGGCGTCCACCTCGGCCTCGCGCTCGTCCTCGACGAACAGCTCGTCGAACGCGTGCGTGCCGACGACCTCGACGTCATCGGTGCGCGTGTCCTCGGTGTCGGCGAAGGTGTCCTCCGGCGCACCGGGCGCCAGGTCGTCGATGCCGTCGGCCTCGTCGTCTGCGGACGACGTGTCATCGGCGGGGGCGTCGGCGGGGGATCCGGGGCGCACGCGGTCGGGACCGAACAGCCCGCCCTCGGAGGTGCGCGGCACGGCGGGGAACGGATCCACCCAGCGGTGCGCGTCGCCCGACGCCTCGGCGGAGCCCCGCTCCATCTCCTGCTGGCGGCGGCGCAGCTCCCTGCGGCTGAGGAGGGGAGGCTCGACCGCCCCGCCGTCGCGGTGGCCGGTGTCGTGCGTGTCGTCGGTCATGTGGCTCGCCTTCGTCGTCCCCGCCTGCGCGGACGAGGCTACCAGGGGGCGGTCCCGCGCCCGGCTCCCGCGGATCGCCCCCGGCTTCGCGCCCCCGCCCGGGAGCCGGTGCGCCCTCGCCGCGGACCTCCGTCCACCGCGCACCGGATGCCCGGATCGGCGTCGGTTAGGGTCGGCACGTGATCCCGGACCCGACCCTCGACCGCCTCGCCGACACGCCGTTCGGGGCGCCCGCGAACGGCGACCCCGGGGTCGACGCGACCGTCCCCGCCGCGCCCGCCGGCGATCGCCCGGCCGCCGTCTCGTCCGTCGCGTCCGAGCTCGGGGCACTGCTCATGTCGATCCGCTCGCTGCGCATCGAGGAGGCGGCCGCGTTCCACGCCGGCCTCCAGCCCGGTGCGTTCGCGGTCGCGCGCTGGATCCGCACCGCAGGGCCGTCATCCGCCGGCGCCGTCGCGACGGGCCTCCTCATGGACAAGAGCTCGGTGAGCCGGCACCTCCGCGTGCTGCGCGAGGCCGGCTACGTGCAGGACGAGCCGGATCCCGAGGACCGCCGCTCCACGATCCTCACCCTCACGCCGCTCGCCGAGGAGCGCCTCGAGCACGTGCGGATGGGCACGCGCGAGCGCCTGCAGAACCGCCTCTCCGGGTGGGAGACGGCGGAGGTCGAGCAGCTCGCGGCGCTGCTGCACCGCTTCAACGTGTCGCCGCGCGACCGGCCCGCGGACGCCTGAGCCGGCGCTGCCCGAGCCGGCCTCGCTCGTCCTCGCCCTGCCGCGTCACCCCGCCTGGTGCACCGCGTAGCTCGCCACGAACCCGAGCACCGTCACGAGCCCGGTGAGCGCCTGCGCCTTGCGGAACGCCTCGGGGATCATCGTGTCGCAGATCATCGCGAGGATCGCACCGGCCGCGAACGCCATCACGACCGACTGCCCGCTCTCCGGCAGGCCGCCGAGCAGTGCGTACCCGGCGAGCGACGAGAGCGCGCAGACGACGGCGATGGAGGTCCACAGCCCGAAGACGTAGCGCGCGCTCCGGCCGGACTGCTTGAGGTCGGCCGTGCTCGACATTCCCTCGGGGAAGTTCGAGATGACGACCGCGACGAGCACGCCGATGCTCAGCGCCCCGCCGCCCGTGAGGCTGAGGCCCTGCACGGCCGTCTCGGGCACGCCGTCCAGCAGGGCGCCGAGCGCGATCCCGACTCCCGTGCCGCCCCCGCCGCCCGACTTCCCGTGGTGCTTCCGGCGGAAGCCGCCGTGCTCGAGGACCTGGTCGAGCACCACGTACACGACCGCACCCGCGACGAAGCCGCCGAGCGTGGGGATCACGCCGCCGCTCGCCGCGGCCTCGTCGACCAGGTCGAACGACAGCGCCGAGATGAGCACGCCGGCGCCGAACGCCATCACCAGCGCGACGACCTCGCGCGGCACCTTCACGAACCACGCGACGAGCGATCCGACGACGAGCGACAGCCCGGAGAGCAGGCCGGCGAGCCCGGCCAGGAGGAGAGGCGACATGCCTCCGAGGATGCTCCTCGCACGCGCCCCGCGTCACGTCGACCCGGTTTGCGCCATCCGCGCGGAGCCGATCTGATGGGGCGGATGCGGATCACCCGGGGGACCACGGCCGGCCGGCGGCGGACGGCCGCAGCGCTCCTGGCCGTCTCAGCGGCGATCGCGGGTGTCGCGGTCGCCGGCCTCGTCCTGCTGTCGGAGGGGCGTCGCGACGTCGTCGAGCTCATCGCGCCGGTGCTCGCGGCCTCGCTGCTGGCGGCCGTCATAGCCGCGGTCGGCGCCGCGCCGTACCACCTGCGGCGCGGCCGCGCCCCGTGGCCGGCACTCTGGGCGGCGTCGATCGCGGCGATCCTGGCCCTGACGTGGGCGCTCGTCGCGGTCGCCGGGTGGACCACCGGGGACGGCGGATCCATCGCGATGACGGCTCTGCTCGGCGCGCCCCTCGTCGCGTCGTCGGCCATAGTCGCCGT
This sequence comes from Clavibacter lycopersici, assembly GCF_003576405.1. Classification (GTDB taxonomy): domain Bacteria; phylum Actinomycetota; class Actinomycetes; order Actinomycetales; family Microbacteriaceae; genus Clavibacter; species Clavibacter lycopersici. The sequence continues at coordinate 10,893 of NZ_QWGT01000017.1, read as the reverse complement.
GCCCGTGACCGAGGGGATCCTCCGGCTGCGCGACCGACGACGCGGCTAGCGGACGCCGCAGATCACCGCCCCGCCGACACCCCCGCGTCGCGGAGCGCGAGGTCGGCGAGCTGGCGCACCACGCGCGGGTCGCCCGCGCGCCAGGCGGCGACCGGATCCGGGTGCGCCTTCAGGAGCGCCGCGGGCTTCCGCGACGAGAGCGCCCGCAGCGCGAGCAGCTCGGTGCCGCCGGGTGTCGCGGCGAGCTGCCGGGCGGCGGCCGCGCGGCGCACGAACGAGACGCGGCGGAGCAGCCAGTGCCGCACGATGAACGCGATCGGCACGAGTGCCACGAGCAGACCCAGCACGAGCGCGATGGTGCCGACGAGCGACTGCTGGTCGCGCCCCGCCTGCACGAGGCCGGATCCGATGCCGCTCGCGTCCTCGAACGGCCCGCGCGCGGCGTCGCCCACGAGCGGCAGCCCGCCGAGCGCGTCCGCGGCGTCGGTCATCGCGCCGCTGAGCCGCGTGCCCGAGGTCTCCATGCTGCGGCCGAGGTCGCCGAGCGGGCGGATGAGCGCGGCCACGGCGATCCCCACCAGCACCGACACGACGATGCCCGCGAGCGCCGCGGTGTCGGCCGCGATCTGCCGGGCGCGGACGAGGGGGAGCGCGGAGTAGAGCTGCATGCGTCCAGCCTGGCCTGGTCGCACGACTCGGACGCGCCGGCGGGTCCGCCGGTCCGACCTGTCAGTCCAGCGCGTCGAGCGCGCGCAGCGCCTCGCGGGCGCGCTCGAGGCGGTCATCCTCCGGCTCGTCCCACCAGCGCGGTCCGCGCTCGCCGAGGCCGTGCTTCGCGAGGCCGACCCTGTGGCGGGCCGAGGCGACCGCGTCGTCGTCGCCTGCGCGCCTGGCCGTGCGGACGCCGGAGCGCCCGCGCCCGAGATGGGACTTCAGCGCGTCGACCACGTCGGCCGGCAGCGACGGATCCGTGCGCGGCCACCGCCGCCCGTCGACGACCAGCCAGCGCTCCGCCTCGATCGCGGCGTCGGACGCGTCGGTGTCGGGATCGTCCGGGCGCTCGGTCATGATCCGACGCTAGCCCCGGCCGTGTCCGCCGCCCGACCGCGCGCCGCGACAGGCCAGGCGCGGGATCCGCGCACGCACGAGGGCCGGGGCGCACGCACGCCCCGGCCCTCTGATCAGCTCGTCTCGGATCAGCCCCGCCACACCTGGATCACCGACGGGCGCGGCCCGCGCCAGGCGCCCTTCGGCGGGGTGACGCCGGCGGGCACGTAGTCGGGGAAGAACGAGTGCTGCTCGGCGAACGAGCCGTCCTCGCCCGGGTGCTGCACCGCGACGAACACCATGCCCTCGGTGTCGTGCACGACCGGGCCGCAGGTCTCCGCCTCGGTGGGCACGGAGAGGAACTGCTGCACGTGGCCGCGCTCGGCGCCCTCGACGGGGACCTTGAACAGGCCGTCGTTGAGGCCGATGGTGCTCGGGGCGCCGTCGGTCGAGATCCAGAGGTTGCCCTCGGAGTCGAACGCGACGTTGTCCGGGCAGCTGATGGGCGAGACCTTGTCCTTCGGGAAGCCCGCGAAGTAGGTCGACTCGTTCTTCGCCGGGTCGCCGGCGACGAGCAGCAGGTTCCACGTGAAGGTGGTGGAGCGCGCGTCGCCGCCGTCCTCGGCGATCTCCACGATGTGGCCGTCGCGGTTGGTCGTCCGCGGGTTCATCTCCGTGGCGCCCTCCTTGCCGGCCTTGCCGCGGTCGGTGTTGTTGGTGCAGGCGACGTAGACCTTGCCCGTGACGGGGCTCGGCTGGACGTCCTCGCAGCGGTCCATCTTCGTGGCGCCGGCGGCGTCCGCGACGAGGCGCGTGTGCACGAGCGCCTCCTCGGTGGTGAAGCCGGCGATCTGGCACACGCCGTCGACGACCAGCGGGATCCACTCGCCGATGCCGTCGAACTGGCCGTCGGACGGCACCTGGCCGGTGCCCGTGATCTCCGCGACGGGCGAGTCGCCCGTGAAGCGCGCCACGTACAGCGCGCCGCGCGTGAGGAGCTGCTTGTTCCTGCGGCGGTCCTGGCGCGAGGTGCCCACGACCATCGTGTCGTGCGAGACGAACTTGTAGAGGTAGTCGAAGCGCTCGTCGTCGCCCATGTACGCGGCGACGTGTCCGCTCTTGCCGAGGATCACGTTGGCGCCCTCGTGCTTGAAGCGGCCGAGCGCGGTGTGCTTCACGGGCGCCTCGCCGGGCTCGAACGGGTCGACCTCGACGATCCAGCCGAAGCGGTTCGGCTCGTTCTCGTAGCCGGCGTTCCGCGCGTCGAAGCGGGGGTCGATCTCCTCCCAGCCGCGGGTCGTCGCCTTGTCGGCGAGGCCGTAGCGCTTGTCGGACGCGCTGGTGCCCGCCGTGCGGAAGTAGCCGTTGAAGTTCTCCTCGCCGGAGAGCACGGTGCCCCACGGGGTGGTGCCGCCGGCGCAGTTGCCGAGGGTGCCGAGGATCTTCGTGCCCTTCGGGTCGTCCTTCGTGCGCAGCGAAGCGGATCCCGCGGCGGGGCCGGAGACGGCGAACGGGGTGTCCGCGGTGATGCGGCGGTTGCGGTGGTGGCCGATCGTGTACGTCCACGGCTGGCCGACCGTCTTGCGGCGGAGCGCGACGACGGACATGCCGTGCGAGGCCTTGCCGATGCGGCGCTGCTCGTCGAGCTCGGCGTCGTCGGCCGCGGGCGGGAACATGATGTTCTCGTTCGTGTACTCGTGGTTGGCGACGAGCAGCGCCTCCTTGTTCCGCGAGTTGATCGGGATGATGTCGAGGTAGTCGTTGTTGTAGCCGAACTGGCGCGACGCGAGCTTGGCCGTCTGGTTGTCCGCGTCGAAGTCGTCGGCGTAGCTGAAGAGCGGGTCGCCCCAGCGGATGATCGGCTGCCAGCGGTATCCGGTGGGCACGGTGAACTGGTCGACCGCGGCGTCGACGGGGGTGATCGCCTGGAAGGGCAGGTTCGACGCGGCCTGCGCGGCGGCGGCCTCGGCGCCGGGAGCGGCGGCGTTCTGGGCCACGAGGATCGCGAGGGCACCGGCGCCCGCGCCGCCGAGCAGCGTGCGGCGCGAGAGGGCGCGGCCGGCGATGTCGCGGAAGTAGGAGTTGTCGGTGGTGTTGGGGACGGGCTTCGTGCACGCGTCGTCGCACTTGAGGTGGCAGGTGACGGTGCTGCGCTTGCCGCGCGCGTGCGGATCGCGGGACAGGATCGGCAGCAGCCGGTGGTGGTTCTCGCGGATGAGGGTCATGTGGGGTCTCCATCGATCTCGGGCGTCTCCACCGGGAACGGCGGACGCATCACGCTTGGAAGGTATTGGCGCCCCCGGGCGCGCCCCCGACTCCCCGGTGGACGCCGGGTGAACCGGGGATGGCCGGATCGCGCGGGCGTACCGTCGAAGGGGGGCGCGGTCCGCGTCGCCGACACCCGAGGAGGATCCCCATGGCCAGGTTCGACACGAAGACCGCGCTCGTCACAGGCGGCGGCAGCGGCATCGGCGCCGCGATCTCCCGCGCGCTCGCCGAGGAGGGCGCGTCGGTCGTCGTCACCGACATCCAGCTGGAGGCGGCCGAGCGCGTCGTCGCCGAGATCGAGGCGGCGGGCGGCACGGCCACCGCGTTCCGCCAGGACACCTCGAAGGCGGAGGACTCCGAGAAGGCCGTCGCGCACGCGATCGACACGTACGGCGCCCTGCACCTCGCCGTGAACAACGCCGGCATCAGCGCGCCCGCCGCCGACATCGGCGAGTACGACATCGCGGCGTGGGACCGCACGCGCGCGGTCGACCTCGACGGCGTCTTCTACGGCCTCCGCTACCAGCTCCCCGCGATGGTGGAGGCGGGCGGCGGCGCGATCGTCAACATGAGCTCGGTGCTGGGATCCGTCGGCTTCGCGCAGAACGCCGCCTACGTCGCGAGCAAGCACGCCCTCGTCGGACTCACCAAGGTCGCGGCCCTCGAGTACACGGCGCGCGGCGTGCGCACCAACGCGGTCGGCCCCGGCTTCATCGACACCCCGCTAGTGCGCTCGTCCCTCTCCGCCGACGCCCTCGCGTACCTCGAGAGCCAGCACGCGACCGGCCGCCTCGGCACCGACAAGGAGGTGTCGGCCCTCGTGCTGTTCCTCCTCAGCGACGACGCGTCCTTCATCTCGGGCAGCTACCACCTGGTGGACGGCGGCTACTCGGCGCGCTGATCGCGGCCTGACGCACCCGCGCCGCACACGAGCGGCCGCCCGGCGCGTCGAGACGCCGGGCGGCCGCGGTCCGGTGGCGCGCCGTCAGACGGGCGCGAGGAAGGTGAGCTGCGAGCCGTCCTCCACGATCAGCGGCCCGAGCGCCGCGTTGAAGGCCGCGCCGTACGACGCACCGATGTGCGCCTGGAACGCGGCGTCGTCGCGGTAGACCTCGTGCACGACGAAGCGCGCCGGATCCTCGACCCGCCGGTACGGCTCGAACACCACGTTCCCGGGCTCGGCGCGCACGAGCTCGGCGAGGTCGGCGATCATCCGCGCGACCTGCTCCTCGTGCCCGGGCAGCGCCGTGAACTCCGCGTACAGCACCGTCGCGGTCATGCGGTGGCCGCGCCCGTCATGATCGCCACCGCGTCGGTCATCGAGTGCGACTGCGGCGTGATCGTGGCGGCCTTCTTGCCGAGGCGCTGGATGTGGATCCGGTCCGCGACCTCGAACACCTGCGGCATGTTGTGGCTGATGAGGATCACCGGGATGCCGCGGTCGCGCAGGTTCCGCACCAGCTCCAGCACCTGGTTCGACTCGCGCACGCCGAGCGCCGCGGTGGGCTCGTCGAGCACGACGACCTTCGACCCGAAGGCGGCGGCGCGCGCCACGGCGACCGCCTGACGCTGCCCGCCGGACAGGTTCTCGACGGGCACGGTCACGTCCTGCAGCGTCGAGATGCCGAGCTCGGTCAGCTCCGCCTTGGCCTCGCGGCGCATCCCGGCCGTGTCGAGCATGCGGAAGACCGATCCGAGGATCCCCTTCTTCCGCCTCTCCCGCCCGAGGTAGAGGTTCGACGCGACGTCGAGCGCGGGCGAGACGGCGAGGTTCTGGTACACCGTCTCGATCCCCGCGGCCCGGGCGTCCTGCGGCCGCTTGAACGAGACCGGCTTGCCGTCGAGGAACAGCTCGCCCTCGTCGGGCGTCTCCGCCCCCGTGAGGCACTTGATGAGCGTCGACTTGCCGGCGCCGTTGTCGCCGATGATCGCGAGCACCTCGCCCGGGAAGAGCTCGAGGCTGACGCCGTCGAGGCCGACCACGCGGCCGAAGGTCTTCACGAGCCGCTTCGCCTCGAGCACGGGCGTGCGGGTCGGGGCGGGGGCGCTCCCCGCGGGGTCGGTGAGGGTCACTTGCGCACCTTTCGGATCCACTGGTCGACGGAGACCGCCACGATGATGAGGACGCCCACCGCGAGGGTCTGGTACAGCACGTCCAGCCCGGCGAGCGAGAGCCCGTTGCGGAAGACGCCCACGATGAGCGCGCCGAGGAGCGTGCCCCACACGGTGCCGCGGCCGCCGAAGAGGCTCGTGCCGCCGATGACCACCGCGGTGATGGAGTCGAGGTTGAGGTCGGCGCCCGCGTTCGGGCTGGCGGCGTTGCTGCGGCCGATCGCGATCCACGCGCCGACCGCGAGGATCGCCCCCGCCGCGAGGTACACGCTCATCAGCACCCGGTTGACGCTGATGCCGGCGAGGCGCGCGGCCTCCTTGTCGTCGCCGACCGCGTAGACGTGCCGGCCCCACGCCGTCTTGCCGAGGATGAACGCGACCAGGACGTAGAGCACGAGCATGAGGACCACGCCGAAGCTGATCTTCACGCCGGCGAGGTCGAACGTGCGCCCGGTCCACGACAGCGCCGCGGGCATGTCCACGCCGCGGACGGTGGCGCCGTTGGAGTAGAGGAGCGTGAGCGCCACGAAGATGTTCAGCGTCCCGAGCGTGACGATGAACGGGGGGAGCCGCAGCCGCGTCACGAGCAGGCCGTTGAACGCGCCGGCCGCGAGGCCCACGACGAGCCCGGCGACCAGCGCGGCCGGTGCAGGCAGGCCGTTCTGGCTCGCGGTCTGCGCGATGACCATCGACGTGAGCACCATGACCGCGCCCACCGACAGGTCGATGCCCGCGGTGAGGATGATCAGCGTCTGCGCCACCGCGAGCGTGCCGACCACGGCGACCTGCTGCGTCACGAGCGACAGGTTGGCGGGATCCAGGAAGCGGTCGTTGAGCAGGCCGAACACGATGATCGCGAGGACCAGCACGACGGCGGGGCTGACGGCGGGGTAGCGGTGCAGCACGCCGCGGATCCGGTCGAGGGGCGTCCGCCGGTCGAGGAACTCGTTGGCGAGGTCGAGCGCGGAGGTGGGCGGGTTCGGGTCGGCTGTGGTCCGGCTCACGGTCACTCGCCCCAGCACTTCGTCGCGGCGTCGTCGGCCGTGATGCTGTCGAGGCCGTCGACGGGGGTGTCGGTGACGAGCGCGGATCCGGTGTCGAAGAAGTCGAGGCCGGCGCTCGTGGCCGGCTTGGTGCCGTCCTTCGCGAGCTGGGCGATCGCCTCGACGCCGAGCTGCGCCATCTTCACCGGGTACTGCTGGGCGGTGGCGCCGATGACGCCCTCCTTCACGTTCTCGACGCCCGCGCAGCCGCCGTCGACCGAGACGAGGACCACGTCCTCCTCCTTGCCGGCCGCCTGCAGCGCCTGGTACGCGCCGAACGCCGCCGGCTCGTTGATCGTGTAGACGACGTTGATGTCGGGCTCCTTCGACAGCAGCGTCTCCATCGCGGTGCGGCCGCCGTCCTCGGCGCCCTGCGTGGCCTCGTTGCCGACGATCTCGTAGTCGCCGCCGCTGTAGTCGCCCGTCTTCGCCTCGTCGCCGTTCGTGGTCTCGTCCGCCACGTCGATGCCCATGCCGGTGAGGAAGCCCTGGTCGCGGTCGTAGTCGACCGAGACGGCCTTGTCGTCGTAGAGGTCGAGCAGGGCGATGGTCGCCTTCTTCCCGCCGAGCTGCGCGGCGGCCCACTTGCCGATGGACTCGCCCGCCGCGAAGTTGTCCGTGGCGAACGTGATGTCGACGGCGTCGGCGGGGTCGGGCGCGGTGTCCAGGGCGATGACGAAGAGGCCGGCGTCGCGGGCCTTCTGGATCGCGTCGACCACGGACGGGCCGTTCGGGGTGATGAGGATGCCCTTGTCGCCCTTCGAGATGGCGTTCTCGATGGCCTGGATCTGGGTGTCCTCGTCGCCGTCCTCCTTGCCGGCCGCGAGCGTGAGGTCGATGCCCGAGGACGCGGCGGCGTCCTTCGCGCCGTCCTGCATCGCCACGAAGAACGGGTTGGTGGTCGTCTTCACGATGAGCGAGACGCCGACGTCGCCGGAGCCGTCGGATCCGCTGCCCGAGCTGGAGCTCGAGCAGGCGGTGAGCCCGGCCGCGGCGATGAGGGCCGCGGAGCCGAGGGCGATGCTGCGCACGAAACGCGGGGATCGGTTCGTCATTGATGGATCCTGTCCTTCGGGTGGGAGCACGCTCCCGACAACGTTGTCAAGGAGAGGTCTAGCGGGTGCGACCGGGTATGGTCAAGCCATTGCGCAGGAAGCGAGACCCATCCGTGACACCGTTGTCATCCCCGCCCGTATCATCGTCCGCCGCGCCCCGCCCCACGATGAAGCACGTGGCCAAGCTCGCGGGCGTGGGCATCAAGACCGTCTCGCGCGTCGTCAACGGCGAGGCCAACGTCTCCCCGGAGATGACCGAGCGGGTGCGCGCGGCGGTCGAGCAGCTGCAGTACCAGCCGGATCTCCACGCCGGCAACCTGCGCCGCGCCGACCGGCGCACCAACACGCTGGGCCTCCTCGTCGGCAGCGTGGCCAACCCGTTCTCGGGAGCCGTGCACCGGGCCGTCGAGGACGTGGCGAAGGAGCGCCGCGTCGCCGTCTTCGCCTCGAGCCTCGACGATGACCCCGAGCGCGAGCGCTCCTCCATCGACGCCTTCCTGGCCCGCCGGGTCGACGGGCTGATCCTCACCACCATCGCGCCCAGCCAGGCCTACCTCGGCGTCGCGGCGTCGCGCGGCACGCCCGCGGTGTTCGTCGACCGCGTGCCCACGGGCATGGCGGCGGACGCGGTGATCACCGACAACGCGGCCGGCATCTCCCGGGCCGTCGCGCACCTCGCCGACCAGGGCCACCGGCGCATCGCGTTCCTCGGCGACCGGCCGGAAATCTTCACGGCCCGGGAGCGCGAGCGCGGCTTCGTCGAGGAGATGCAGCGGCGCGGCCTGCCCGTGGCGCCCGAGCTCGTCCTCGAGGGCGCGTACGACGAGAGCATGGCGGATGCGCTCGCCGAGCGCCTGCTCGCCCTGCCGGAGCCGCCGACCGCGATCGTCAGCGGGCAGAACCTTATCACCATCGGCGTCATCACGGCCCTCAGGCGGCACGACGCCCACCGGCGCATCGCGCTCGTCGGGTTCGACGACCTGCCGATGGCGGCCCTGCTGGATCCGGCCGTCACCGTGATCGCGCAGGACCCCTCGGGCATCGGCCACGCCGCCGCCGAGCGCGTCTTCGCCCGGCTGGACGGGGATCAGGGCCCCGCGCAGACCGTCGTCATCCCCACCACGCTCATCGTCCGAGGCTCAGGAGAGGTCCCCCGCCATGCATGACCAGCCCATCGTCGTCGTCGGCGACGCCCTGATCGACCTCATCCGCGAAGGCGACGAGGAGACCGCGTTCGTGGGCGGGGCCGCGCTCAACGTCGCCGTCGGGCTCGCGATCCTCGGGCACCGCGTGCAGCTCGTCGCGATGGTCGGCGACGACGCGCACGGCGCCCGCATCCGCGCCGAGCTCGACGCGCACGGGGTCGAGCTCATCGCCACCGTCGGGCCGTCGGGCACCTCCGTGGCGGTGAGCGAGCGCGTGGACGGCGAGCCGCGGTACTCCTTCAACGAGGCCGCGTGGAACCGGCGCGTGCGCATCGGCGAGGCGGAGCGGGCGGCGCTCGACGCGGCGTCGCTCGTGGTCGTGAGCTGCTTCCCGTACGACGACCACGACCAGGCCGACGAGCTGCTGTCCGCCGTGCGGGATCCGCGCGAGCGCCTCCTCGTCGACCCGAACCCCCGCGCCGGCATGCTCCACGACGCCGCGCGGTTCCGCGCCGGGTTCGCGCGCGCCGCAGCGGAGTCGCTGCTCGTGAAGATCGGCGACGACGACACCGAGCTGCTGGGCCTCGGTGCGCTGGTCGACGCGCGCTCCTCGCTGCACGCGGCCGGCAGCCGCCTCGTGCTGGCCACCGAGGGCGCGCGCGGCGCGTCCGTGCAGCTCGAGGACGGGGCGGTGGCGGCGGCCGGCATCGCGCCGGATCCGCGCCCGATCGTCGACACCATGGGCGCCGGCGACGCGTGCCTCGCCGCCGCGGCCGACGCCATCGCGCGCCGGGGTGCACCGCGCACCCCCGAGGAGGGCGAGGCGATGCTCCGCACCTGCATGGCGATCGCCGCGGCCACCTGCCGCGAGCACGGCGCGCTCCTGCGGATGCCGACGGCCTGAGGCAGGGCGCAGGGCGCAGGGCGCAGGGCGCAGGGCGCAGGGCGCAGGGCGCAGGGCGCAGGGCGCAGGGCGCAGGCTACCGGTGCTCGGGGCCGTGCGATCCGGTTCCCCCGTGCGGCGTAGCGTCTCCTCGAACGAATCGATCGAACCGCCGAGCGGGACCCCCTCGGCGGCGGTGCTCGAGCAGGTCAGCGCAGTCCTCCGTGACGCGTCCGCCGACGACACCCCTCCTCGGCAGACGGCTGCGGGCCCTGCGCCGCGCACCGATGGAGCAGACGAGGAGGATCACCATGGACGACGCACGGACCTTGATCGTCGGCGGGACCGGGACGGTCGGATCGGCCGTCATCGCCGAGGCGCTCCGTCGGGGGATGACCGGGTTGAGGGCCATGAGCCGCGACGCGCGGCGGCTCGCGGATCTCCCCGACGGCGTCGACGGCGTGGTCGGCGATCTGGGCGACCCCTACTCCGCGATGCCGGCCTTCGAGGGTGTCCAGCAGATGTTCCTGTCCCTGACGGGCACGCCCACCGAGCTGTACGAGACGACCGTCGCGGTGGACCACGCCGTGGCGGCGGGTGTCCGACGGATCGTCTACCTGTCCGTCCAGGACCTCGACCGGGCGCCGCAGGTGCCCCACAACTCCGCGAAGCTCGCCGTGGAGTCCCTCCTCGAGCACAGCGGCGTCGAGGCCTGCTTCCTCCGGGTCAACAACTTCTTCCAGAACGACCTCTGGTACCTCGACGCGATCCACGACGGCGTCTACCGCAGCCCCTCGGCGGGGCGGGAGTCTCCCGGGTCGATGTGCGCGACATCGCGGAGGTCGCGGTGAGCGCCCTGACCCCGGGGACGGAGCTCGCCGGTCCGATCGACGTGGCCGGCCCGACCGCGTGGACCGGTGAGGCGACGGCCGCGGCCCTGTCCGAGGCCCTCGGGACGACCGTGACCTACGGAGGAGACGACCTGGCGGCCTGGCGCGAGGCGTCCCTGGCCTCCATGCCCCCCTGGCTCGTGTACGACTACGAGCGCATGTACTCCGGCTTCCAGCGCGACGGCCTCGTCGGGAGCCCCGAGGCCATCGAGCGTCTCAGCGCGATCCTCGGGCATGCGCCCCGGTCCTACGAGGACTACGTGCGCGAGCTGCTCGCGACCGCCTCGTAGTGCGGCACGAGCCCGGATCCGCCGTCCGCTCAGCGGGCGAGCGCCAGGGCCAGCGCGGCCACACCCGCGCACGCGGTGAGCGCCGCGACGAGCGCGGGGAGCGCGCCGCCGGGGAGCGCCGCGGCGTGGCCAGCGTCGGCGGATCCCGCGGTGAGGATCC
>NZ_QWGT01000016.1 GCF_003576405.1 Clavibacter lycopersici | reverse complement strand
GATCCGCTCGCCGACCTCGCGGAGGTGGCGGCCGCCGCGGCGTGGCTGCACGGCCGGGCGGGCGACCTCGCGTCCGGCGGCGGACCGATCACGGCCCTCGACGTCGCCGAGGCGATGCCGAGGGCCGTGCGGGACGTGCTGGGCGGGGATCCGGTGGGCTAGGCCTTCGCGACGTCGAGCGAGAACTCGACCGAGCCGTGGTCCTCGACCGTCACGAAGCCGAGGCTCGGCGCCTGGACGCCGAAGTCCTGGAACGTGATCGGGATGGAGCCAACGATCTGCCCGCCGTCGGACGTGAAGCTCGCCTGCATCTGCGCCGTCACGCTCTTCGTCACGCCGTGCAGCGTGAGGTCGCCGGTCACGTCGTACGTCGCCGGGACGCCGGCCTCGACCCCGTCGGCCGCGACCGGCTGCGTGAGCGTGAATGTGGCGGTCGGGAAGTCGCCCGTCGTCATCGCCACGTTCTGGAAGTACGCGTCGCGCGGCGGCTGGTCGGTCGCGATCTTCGTCACGTCGACCGTCATCGTCCCCTTCGTGACCTGCGATCCGTCCACCGTGATGTCGCCCGTGACGGCGTCCGTCCGGCCGTTCACGGTGACGGGCGTGCCGTTCAGCACCTCGTCGACGCGGTAGCCGGCGTAGGACGACCCGCCGACGGTCCAGTCGCCGGACAGGTCGCCGACCGCGCCGCCCGCCGCGGGGGTCGACGCGAGGGTGGGGGCGGCGTCGGGAGTGCCCGCCAGCTGCTTGTAGATCGGGCCCCCGAACGCCGCGAAGGCGCCGACGAGGACGACCACGCCGCCCGCGATGCCGATGGTGATCTTCGTCTTCTTGTCCATGCGCTGCTCCTCCGTGCGATGCGGGCGGGCGCGTCGCGCTCGCCCGTTCTGTGAACTCTCAAGTACCGGACGAGTCTCGCGGGGCGGGTGCCCACGCGTAGGCGCCCGTCCACAGGCGGCCGGCCGTCGGTAGCCTGGGCGCACAGCCGGACGCCGGCCGGGCACCCGCCCGGGTCACCGTCGCCGTCGATCCCCGGGGGTCCCCATGCTCGTCGCCTTCTCCGTCGCCCCCAGCGGGGGCGACGCGCCCGACGCCTCCGTGCACGACGCCGTGGCCGCCGCGGTCGCCGTCGTCCGCGCGTCCGGGCTGCCGAACCGCACCGACGCCATGTTCACGACGATCGAGGGGGACTGGGACGAGGTCTTCGACGTCGTCCGGCGCGCCACCGAGGCCGTCGCGCCCTTCGGCACACGCGTTTCCCTCGTGCTGAAGGCCGACATCCGCCCCGGCTACCAGGGCGAGCTCACGGGCAAGCTCGACCGGCTCGACCAGGCGATCGAGGCCCGCGGCGCCGACGCCTGAGGCCGGAGGACGGTGCCGGGGCGCGATCCCGACCGCCGGTAGGCTCGTCGGGTGAATCCCCCCTCCTCCGGGCGGGCGACCCTGTCGCCGGCCCGCGTCCGCATCGCCCTGCTCGCCCTCGCGATGGGCGGGTTCGCCATCGGCACCACCGAGTTCGTCGCGATGGGGCTCCTGCCGCAGCTCGCCGCGGACCTGCTGCCCGAGGTGGCCGCGCGCTCGACGGAGGCCGCCAACGCGCAGGCCGGCACGCTGATCAGCGCGTACGCCCTGGGCGTCGTGGTGGGCGCGCCGACCATCGCCGCCGCGTCCGCCCGGGCGCCGCGGCGGAAGCTCCTGCTCTGGCTCCTGCTGGCCTTCACGCTGGGCACGGTCCTCAGCGCGATCCTCCCGAGCTTCGGCCTCGTCGTCCTCGCCCGCTTCGTCGCGGGCCTGCCGCACGGCGCCTACTTCGGCATCGCGTCGCTGGTCGCGGCGCAGCTGATGGGGGAGGGCAAGCGCGCGCGCGGCGTCGCGTTCGTGCTCGCCGGTCTCACCATCGCCAACGTGATCGGCGTGCCCATCGTCACGTGGATCGGGCAGAACTCCGGGTGGCGCGTCGCGTACCTCGTGGTCGCCGCGATCTTCGCCGCGACCTTCGTCGCGGTCCTCCTGGCCGTGCCGGCGCAGGCGGGGAACCCCGAGGCGACGCTCCGGCGCGAGCTCCGGGCGTTCACGCGGCTGCAGGTGTGGCTCGCGCTGCTCATCGGCGCCATCGGCTTCGGCGGGTTCTTCGCCGTCTACACCTTCGTGTCGCCCATGGTCACCGAGGTGACGGGGCTGCCCGAGTGGTCGGTGCCGCTGGCGCTCGTCGTCGTCGGCCTCGGCATGACGGTCGGCAACCTCGCGGGCGGCTGGTGGGCGGACCGCGACGTGAAGGCCGCGCTGCTGTCGCTCTTCGGCCTGCTGATCGCCGCGCTCGTGGGCCTCGTGCTCACGGCGTCGAACCCCGTGGGCCTGTTCGGGTTCCTGTTCCTCATCGGCGGGTCGGCGGCGGCGCTGTCGCCGGGGATCCAGATCCGCCTGATGGACGTGGCGCACGACTCGCAGTCCATCGCCGCGGCGCTCAACCACTCGGCGCTCAACACCGGCAACGCGGTCGGCGCGGCGCTCGGCGGCGTGACCGTGGCGGCCGGCCTCGGCTACACGTCGCCAGCGCTCGTGGGGGTGGGCCTCAGCGTGGCCGGCCTCCTCATCGCGCTGGCGAGCTTCGGGCTCGACCGGCACCGTCGCGGATCCCGCCGGCAGGCGGACGGCCAGCGGCCCACGACCCAGCCCATCGCGCTCGGCGGCTGAGCCGGGGCGGCGGGCCGGCCGCTCGGGTCACTCGCCCTGGAGCAGGATCCCGTCCTGGATGGCCCGCTTCCGCAGCGCCACCTTCGTGCCCACGTCGAACCCGGCCACGCGGTACTTCTCGCGGATCCGCTTGAGGTACGACTTCGCCGTCTCCTCGGAGATGCCGAGGCTGTACGCCACGGACTTCACGGGCTCGCCGCCGCCGTAGAGCGCCATGACCCGGCGCTCCTGCGCGCTGAGCTTCGGGACGCCGCCGACGTCGGTGCTGTTGATCGCGAGGTCGAGCTCCGCGGAGATGTAGGACTGGCCGTCGGCCGCGAGGCGGATGGCGTCGACGATCATGCTGGCGTCCTCGCTCTTCACGAGGTAGCCGAGGGCGCCCGACGCGAGGGCCTCGCGCACGACGTTGGGCTCCGAGTACGTGCTCATCAGCACGGTCTTGACGCCCGTGGTCTTGAGCGTCGCGATCTTCAGCGAGATCGGCAGGTTGTCCTTGAGGTCGAGGTCGAGGAGCACGACGTCGACGGGGAACCTCGGGTGCGTCAGCAGGTCGGGCCAGGTGGACACGGCGGCGACCATCTCGATGTCGGACGCGGCGTTGCGGATCCACTCGGTCAGGGCCCCGAGCAGCATCCTGTGGTCGTCCACGATGGCGAGGGTGATCGGTCGGTTCTCAGCTGACACGTGCTCTCCGGTCCTTGTGCGGGGCCCTCACCGGTCGGCGGGGTTGTCCACTACGCAGTCGATGGTGATCAGGAGGCTCGTACCGCGGGCGCTCTCGGTGTGCGTGCCGACCTTGTCGATAGCATCCCACGTCGAGGGATCCAGTCGGGTCCGGGGGAGCCCCGTCGTCGTGATGACGATGGGCACGACGGCGCGGCGGAGCGGCACGGGCTGCGCGCCGGGCGGCCGTCCGCGGAGCGGTCCGAGCGCCAGCTGCACCCGGACCTCGGGCACGCCGTTGCGCCGCTCCGTCGAGGTGAGCAGGAGCCAGACCGCGGAGAGCAGGCCGTCGCGCTGGCGGCGGTCGAGGAGCCCCGCGAGCGCGCTCGGGTCGCTGAGGGTCACGTCCGGCCCGAGGAACTCCGACTCCGTGATGGCGTGGTGCAGCCAGGTCTCGCGGCGGCCCTCGATCAGGTGCAGCCGCAGCTCGGTGGCGAGCGACGCGGCCGTGGAGGCGGCGAGGGGGGACAGCGGCAGCGGCTCGCGGCCGTTGGCGACGTCGTCGAGGAGCTGCTCCGCCGCGAGGTCGAGGCGCGCGAGCTCCTCGGACGCCATCATGCCGACGGCGTAGCGCGGCGCGGAGACGGTGCTCTGCACGAGCACGCGGTCCAGCTCCATCTCGGTCACGCGCCGGAAGCCGCGCACGACCGTGACGCCGAAGGCCGCGGGCACGACAGCGCGGGCGATGGCCGAGATCTCGGGGGCGAGGTCGGCGGGGCGCACCGGATCCGCGAAGAGGAACACGGCGAGCAGCACCACGCCCAGGGCGACGTCCACCGCGAGCACCTCGCGCGCCGGCCGGTACGTGACCGTGGTGAGGAGTGCCGCGCCGGCCGCGACGCCCGCCGTGGCGTGCTGCATCACGTCACCGAGGGGCCACACCGCCGCGAGGTCGAGCGCGACCACGAGGCCCAGGCCGCCGACGAGGACCGCCATGAGCGGGCCGGGCATGCGGTCGCGGAGGGCGCGGATGGCGACGACGACCGCGGCGAGGAGGGCGACCAGGAGGATCCACGCGGTGGCCGTGAGACCGGGGGAGGGCATGGTCCGGTAGTCGAGCGCGAAGCGGACGAGGCCGTAGCCCATGGCGATGGCGCAGACGACGGCCGATCCCGCGCCCAGGTAGCCGAGCCCGATGGACGTCGGCTGCGCGGGCGTCCCGGCGGGCGGGCGGATCCGGCGGCCCGTGCGCGGCGGCGCGCCGTCCGCGCGACCCGTCACTTCGGCACCTCGAGGACGACGGTCGTCCCGGAGCCGGGGGAGGAGAACAGCCGGGCGTTGCCGCCCACGTCCGTCAGGCGCGCGACGACCGACTCCTTGAATCCCAGCTTCGCCTGGTCGACGTGCGCGAGGTCGAAGCCGACGCCCGCGTCGGTGACCATCGCGCGCACGGTCGTGTCGTCGTCGGTGATGGTGACGTGCGCCTCCGTGACGCCCGCGTGCCGGCGGACGTTCTCCAGGCACTCGGCGAGCGAGAGGAGGAAGGCGTCGAGGATGTCGCTCGGCAGGAGGACCTGGCCGGTGCCGTGCCAGCTCACCTCGAGCCCCATCCGGCCGAAGCGCTGCTTCACCGACTCCAGCGTGTTGCCGAGCACCGACTGCTCCACGGGCTCCAGGGTGTAGCCGCCCGAGGCCTGCGGGGTGGGGTTCGCGCCGAGGCGGAGCTGGCGGAGGAGGCGCGCGTCGTCGGCGGCCTGCTGCCGCATCGCCTGAGGGGTGACGCCGACGCCGGAGTGCGCGAGGAGCGTGAGGGTCGCCAGCACGGTGTCGTGCAGGAGCCGGGCGCCCTGGCGTCGCTGGGCCTCGAGCTCGCTGGCCATGCGCTCGGCGCGGTGGGCGCGCCCGATGTCCGTGATGCGGCGGCCGACCCGGCGCACGGACACGCTCAGCCAGTAGCCGAGGATCACGGCGAGCAGCCAGCCGAACACGTGCACGAGCACGACGTAGGGGAAGGCGGCGGTGGCCCAGGACGCGCAGGCGGCGACCGCGCTCGTGAGCGCGAAGGCGGCCGCCACGACGCGGAGCCGTCCCGGTCGGATCGTCTCGAGCAGCGCGAGCGAGCCGATCGCGCCCGCGGAGATGTGGGTGAGCGCGGTGAGGGACGACGCGGAGCGGCCGCCGAGCTGGGCGACGACCATGGCCGCGATCCCGGCGACGAGGACCACGAGCATCCACCGGACGCGGGCGTCGGTGCCGATCCGCCACTGGGCGACGGCGAGCACGGTCAGGAGCGCGACGCTGCCGGTGGCCGCGGGGACGGGGATCTCGCCCGGGAGCAGGATGCACGCGGCGGCGACCGCCGTGAAGCTGAGGCCGTACACGCGTGCGGTCCGCTGCAGCAGGCGCTCGCGCTCGCGCTTCATGCGATCCATCGGGTCCCCGCTCGGAGTGCGCCGACGCCGGTGGCGTGCGCTCGGTGTGCTCCGATCCTAGGCGCGTGCGTGAGGGGCCTTGCACGCCGGGACGGTCACGCGCTGCGATCGTCCACATGTCCTAGGATCGCGCGCCGTCCGGCCGGGACCGGAAGCGTCTTCCGCTACTCCGGCGCGATCCAGCCGTGGCGGATGGCGTGGCGCCGCAGCAGGAGCTTGGTGCCGAGGTCCGTCCCCGCGTGCAGGTACTTGCGGCGCCCCCGCTTGATGTACGACTTCACGGTCTCCTCGGTGGTGCTCATCGCCTCGGCCACGTCGCGGATGGACCGCCCGCCCGCGTAGAGCACGAGCGCGCGCTGCTCCTGCTGGCCGAGTCGCGGGTCCTCGTCGGCCTGGAAGTCCTGCATCGCCTGCTGCACGAGCGCGGACTGCCGGGGCGTCCCGTCCGCGGCGGCGTGGATGCTCGCGATCAGCTCCTCCGACGACTCTGCCTTGGGCACGACGGCGGAGGCGCCCGCGCGCATCGCGCCGTGGATGGTCGACGGGTCGGCGTGCGTGCTCAGCAGCACGGATGTGAGTCCGGCCCCCGTCAGGGTGCGGATCTTCTGGGCTACGGGGACGTCGTCGCGGAGCGCGAGGTCGAGGACGACGACGTCGAACGCGTCCGGGAACCGATCGTCGCGCACGAGCCCGCTCCAGGTGGGGGAGGTCGCGACCACCTCGACGCCCGTGCGGGGACGCGACAGACGGGCGCTCAGCCCGTCGAGCAGGAGGACGTGGTCGTCGACCAGCGCCACGCGGACCCGTTGGCCCTGGCCCGTCGCGTGCAGCGGACGTCGGCTCATCGGTGCTCCCCTCGTACGCCGGTGCCCGGAGGCGGCGGCGTGCTCCCAGGGGAAGCATAGGAACGCATGATGTCGCGGGGCGATGCCGGGGCGGGAACTCACCCCCGGACTGGGGCGCTCCTACGCGTCGGCGTCGAGCAGGCGCGCGAGCTCGCGGCCCACTGCCTCGCTCTCGATGAGGAACCCGTCGTGGCCGTAGTCGGAGGAGATCACCACGGCCTCGCCGCCGTCGACGGACCCGGGCACCGACCGCGCGATGAGCCGCTGGTCGGGCACGGGGAACAGCCGGTCGCTGTCGATGCCGACCACGAGGGTCGCCGCCCGCACCCGACCGAGCGCGGCCTCGACCCCGCCGCGGTCGCGGCCCACGTCGTGCGAGCTCATGGAGTCGATGAGCCGGATGTAGCTCGTCGCGTCGAACCTCCGCGTGAACTTGTTGCCGTGGAAGTCGAGGTACGACTCCACCGCGTACCTGCCCTCGTCGCCCATCGGGCTGATGCCGCTCTGCCACGACCGGGAGAACCTCTGGTTCAGCTCGTCCGGGCTCCGGTAGTTGAGGAGCGCCATCCGGCGCGCGAGCGCCAGGCCGCGGTGCGGGCCGTCCCCGTCGGCCGCGTCGAAGTAGTCGCCGTCGCGGTAGGCGGGATCCATGCGGATGGCCTCGGCCTGCACGGAGTTCAGGGCGATCTGGTCGGCGCTGGAGATCGCGGGCGCGGCGAGCACGGCCAGGCGCCGCATGCGGTCGGGGAACCCCACGCCCCACTCGAGCGCCTGCATGCCGCCCATGGATCCGCCGACGACGGCCGCCCACACGTCGATCCCGAGCGCGTCCGCGAGGGCGGCCTGCACGGCGACCTGGTCGCGGATGGTGATGTACGGGAAGCGCGCCGCCCACTCGGCGCCGTCGGGGGCGAGCGAGGCGGGGCCGGTCGTGCCCTGGCAGCCGCCCAGCATGTTCGGGGCGACGACGAACCAGCGGTCGGTGTCGATCGCGAGGCCCGGCCCGACGATGCCCGACCACCACCCGCCCGTCGGCTGCCCGGGACCCGCGGGACCGCGGAGGTGGCTGTCGCCTGTCAGCGCGTGCAGCACGAGCACGGCGTTGCCGCCGTCCGGGGCGCGCTCGCCGAAGGTCTCGTACGCCACGCGCACCGACGGGATCCGCCCGCCCGCCTCCAGGTCGATGCCGCCCACCTGCGCGAACCGGCGGTCGGCGACGGGGTCGCCCTCGCGCCACGCGCCGGACGCGGGCGGCCGGCCGATCAGGGAGCGGATCTGCGCGTCCGTCACGAGGCTCGACGGGACGGTGTCCTCGGGTGTCTGCCAGTCCATCCCGATCAGTGAAGCACCCGCGACGGACGCGCGCCCGAGTGTTACGCCCCGACCGTGCGGGCGCCCTCGAGCGAGGAGTCGATCGCGGCGTCCTTGACGGCGCGCGCGGCACGGAGCCCGGCTGCGAGGTCGTCGATGATGTCGTCGATGCTCTCGAGCCCGACCGAGAGGCGCACGAGACCCGGCGTGACACCTGCCGTGAGCTGCTGCTCCGGCGTCAGCTGCGCGTGGGTCGTCGACGCCGGGTGGATCACGAGGCTCCGCACGTCGCCGATGTTGGCCAGGTGGCTGAAGAGCTGCAGCGAGTCGACGAGCGCGCGCCCGGCGTCCACCCCGCCCTTGAGCTCGAAGGAGAGGACCGCGCCGACGCCGCGCGGCGCGTAGCGGTTCGCGGCCGCGTACCAGGGGCTGCCGGGGAGGCCGGCGTAGTAGACGTTCGCGATGTCCTCGTGCTCGTCGAGCCACTCGGCGACCGCCTGCGCGTTCTGCACGTGCCGCTCGATCCGCAGGCTCAGCGTCTCGATGCCCTGGATGAGCTGCCAGGCGCTCGCCGGGGCGATGGACGCGCCGAGGTCGCGCAGCAGCTGCACGCGCGCCTTGGTGATGTAGGCGACGCCGTCGCCGAGCGCCTCGGTGTACGTGACGCCGTGGTACGACGGGTCCGGGGTCGTGAGGCCGGGGAAGCGCTCGCCGTGCTCGGACCACGGGAACCGGCCGCCGTCGACGACCAGGCCGCCGATGACCGTGCCGTGCCCGCCGAGGAACTTCGTGGCCGAGTGCACGACCACGTCCGCGCCGTGCTCGAACGGGCGGATGAGGTACGGGGTCGCGATCGTGTTGTCGACGATCAGCGGCACGCCCGCCTCGTGGGCCGCGTCGGCGACGGCGCGGATGTCGAGGATGTTGATGCGCGGGTTCCCGATCGTCTCCGCGAAGAAGAGCTTGGTGTTCGGGCGGACGGCACGGGCCCACGCGGCGGGGTCGTCCTGGTCCTCGACGAAGGTCGTCTCGATGCCGAGCTTCGCGAGCGTGTACTTGAACAGGTTGTAGGTGCCGCCGTAGATCGACGAGCTCGAGACGATGTGGTCGCCGGCCTGCGCGATGTTGAGCACCGCGAAGGTCGACGCCGACTGGCCGGAGGCCACCAGGAGCGCGGCCGTGCCGCCCTCGAGCGCGGCGATGCGCTCCTCCACCACGGCCTGCGTCGGGTTCATGATCCGCGTGTAGATGTTGCCCGGCTGCGCCAGCGCGAAGAGGTCCTGCGCGTGCTGGGAGTCGTCGAACACGTAGGACGTGGTCTGGTAGATCGGCGTCGCACGGGCGTGCGTGACGGGGTCAGGCGCCGCCCCCGCGTGGATCTGCTGCGTCTCGAAGCGCCAGCCCGCTGCCCGGTCCTCGTCGTGGTCGCTCATCGTCGTGCCTTCCCTCGTGCGTCGGTGCCGCCCGTGCGGGCGCACCACGACAGTAGGAAGCGCTCCAGCGGCCGGTCAACGCGGCCCGTCGCGGGGCGTAACCCGCGGGCCCCGCGGGTCCCTACGCTGGGGTCATGTCCACAGCCAAGAGGGTCGTCGTCACGGGTGCGAGCTCGGGGATCGGCGCCGCCACCGTCCGCCTGTTCCGGAGCCGGGGGTGGGACGTCGTCGGCGTCGCCCGCCGCGAGGACCGCCTGCGCGCGCTCGCCGAGGAGACCGGCGCCACGTACGCGGTCGCCGACCTCACCGTGCAGGCCGACGTCGACGCGCTGCGCGACCACCTCCGCGAGACGGGCGACGTGCACGCGCTCGTCAACAACGCCGGGGGAGCCGTCGGCACCGACTCGGTCGAGGGCGGGTCGCCGGAGGACTGGGCCTGGATGTACGAGATCAACGTGCTCGCCGTGCAGCGGGTGACGAGCGCGCTCCTGCCGCTCCTCCGCGCCGGCGTGCCCGAGGGCGGCAGCGCCGACATCGTGACCGTCAGCTCGATCGCCGCGCACGTGCCCTACGAGGGAGGCGGCGGCTACAACGCCGCGAAGGCCGCCGCGCACGCGATGCTCGGGGTGCTCCGCCTGGAGCTCGCGGGGGAGCCCATCCGCGTGATCGAGATCGCGCCCGGCCAGGTGCGCACGGACGAGTTCTCGCTCGTGCGCTTCGGCGGGGACCGGGCGAA
This sequence comes from Clavibacter lycopersici, assembly GCF_003576405.1. GTDB lineage: Bacteria > Actinomycetota > Actinomycetes > Actinomycetales > Microbacteriaceae > Clavibacter > Clavibacter lycopersici. The sequence goes on along the minus strand of NZ_QWGT01000016.1, from coordinate 11,667 downwards.
GGCCGACGCGGTCTACGACGGCGTCCCCGGCCCCCTGACCGCGGAGGACGTGGCCGAGGCGATCGTGCACGCGGTGGAGCTGCCGCCGCACGTGAACGTCGACCTGCTCACCCTCAAGCCCGTGGCGCAGGCCGCGCCGCACAAGCTCGTGCGGAAGCCGCTCGCGGTCCGCGAGGAGCTGACCGACCGGGGCTGATCCCCACGGGTCGGGGCGGGAGGCCTGTCCGGCCGCCGGGAGCCCGGGCCTCAGGCGGCGGGCAGCGGCGCGTCGACCGGCATGTCGGGCAGCGGACCGGTGAGGAACCCCTGCACCACAGGGCCGTGCAGCGCGACGACCGTCTCGCGGGACATGCTCGCGATGGGCTCGCTCCGCCAGATGTAGCGGGTGATGGCGATGCCGCCGAGGGCCGCGCCCACGAGGGAGTTGCGGATGTCGACCTCGTCAGCCGGGGTCCCCTCGGGGAGGGCGCTCATCCAGTGCTGCGGCGCCGCCTCGGCGAACCGCCGGTACGCGGCGCTGTCGTGGTCCGAGGAGACGGTGACCCAGCGCATGATGGTGGACCCGACCGGGTGCTCCCACGTGTGCAGCGCCGCGGAGACGAGGGCGGCCCCGCGCTCCTCGACCGGGATCTCCCGCAGGCGGAGGTACGGGGCGATGAGGTCGTCCGAGGGGCGGAGCGCCTCCTCGAGCAGGGCCTCCAGGGATCCGAAGTAGTAGCGGACGAGGCTCGGGTCGACCCCGGCGGCGGCGGCGATGCGGCGGGCGCTCACGCGGTCGGCCCCGGACTCGATGAAGAGCATGCGCGCCGCCTCGATGATGCTGGCGCGCGCGTCGCCGGAGGTCCGGGGGCCGCGACGCCGGGGACCGGCGTCCTCCCCGCCGCGGTCGGGTGCATCGAGCTCGTTCGCCAGTACGGCCATGGGGCGTCCCTCTCGTGTCATGAGCGACCACCGTAACCGCGGGCCACCGAGCGGATGCCCCGGATGGGGGAATTGTGAACAACCCGTCGGCCGCCATGTAGTTTCGTCGAGGCATGTCCGTGCCGTCCCCGTGCTGCAGAAAGCCTCCGCGTGCCCCTGGTCCTCCCCCTCCCGTTCGAGATCGTCTCCCTCACGGTGCTCGTGCTCGTCCTCGTCGCCGACCTGCTCATCGTCTACCGGCGCCCGCACGTCCCGTCGACGAAGGAGTCGGCCCTCTGGGTCGCGTTCTACGTGGGGCTCGCGCTCGTGTTCGCGGTGATCATGCTGTTCGTCGCCGGCGGGGAGCACGCGGGCCAGTTCCTGGCGGGATGGCTGACGGAGTACAGCCTCAGCATCGACAACCTGTTCGTGTTCGTCATCATCATGAGCCGGTTCAGCGTGCCCCGGAAGTACCAGCAGGAGGTGCTCATGGTGGGCATCATCATCGCGCTCGTGCTGCGCGGGATCTTCATCCTGCTGGGCGCCGAGCTCATCGAGAGCTACAGCTGGATCTTCTACATCTTCGGCGCGTTCCTGCTCTACACGGCGATCAAGCAGGCCATCGGCGACGAGGACGAGGAGAGCGAGGACTCGCTCTTCATCAGGTTCCTCCGCCGGCGCCTCAAGATCGCCCCGGACTTCGACGGATCGAAGGTGCGCACGGTCATCGACGGCCGCAAGGTGCTGACGCCCATGGTCATCGTGTTCGTCTCGATCGGCACGACGGACCTCATCTTCGCCCTCGACTCGATCCCGGCCATCTTCGGCATCACCGAGTCGCCGTTCATCGTCTTCACCGCGAACATCTTCGCCCTCATGGGCCTCCGGCAGCTCTACTTCCTGCTCGGCGGGCTGCTCGACCGGCTCGTGTACCTCAAGTACGGGATCGCGTTCATCCTCTTCTTCATCGGCGTGAAGCTCGTGCTGCACGCGATGCACGAGAACACGCTGCCGTTCGTCAACGGCGGCGAGGGCATCGAGTGGGCGCCCGAGATCCCGACGGTCGTCAGCCTCGTCGTGATCCTCGCGTCGATGGTGGTGGCCACGGTGGCGAGCCTCATCAAGATGCGCGCAGACGGGATCCCCGTCACCGAGGCCGCGGGGGAGCCCACCCCGGCCGAGCGCGGCGACGACGACCGGGCGGGACGGTGACCGAGGCGCGCACCATCTCGATCGGCGGGCGCCGGATCCACGTCACGTGGGCGGCCCGCACGGACGTCGGCAGCGTGCGCGCCGTGAACGAGGACGGCCTCCTCGCCGACCCGCCGGTGTGGCTGGTGGCCGACGGCATGGGCGGGCATGCGTTCGGCGACCGCGCCAGCGCGACGCTCGTGGAGACCTTCGGGGAGCTGTCCGGCGACGCGCCCGTCACGCGCGACCTGATCGTCGAGGCGGTGGACGCGTCCAACGACGCGATCGGCGACCTCATCACGGGCGACGATCCGCCCGGCACGGTCGCCGGCACCACGCTCGCGGGCGTCGCGCTCGTGCGCGCGGAGGACGGCGATCCGCTCTGGATGGTCTTCAACGTCGGGGACTCCCGCGTCTACGCCTGGACGGACGGCCGCCTCGAGCAGGTGACCATCGACCACTCGGCCGTGCAGGAGCTCGTCGACCAGGGCCGCATGACCCGCGCGGAGGCCGAGCGGAGCCCGGTGCGGAACCTCATCACGCGGGCCGTGGGGTCCCACGACGAGGTCGCCGCCGACGAGTGGCTGCTGCCCGTCCTCGACCACCAGGTGCTCCTCATCTGCTCCGACGGGCTCACGAAGGAGCTCGACGACCACGCCATCTCCGGCGTGCTGCAGCTCGCGCGCACCGACGGCGGCGGCGTGGACCTGGCCGCGGACGCCCTCGTCGCGCAGGCCCTCGCATCGGGCGGCCGTGACAACGTCACGGTCGTCGTGATCGAGGCGCGGGCCGAGGACGAGCCGCTGCGCGACGGGTCCGCGGGCGCGCCCACCACCTGAGGAATAGCCGCGGGTGCCCGGCGTTAGACTCCGATGATGCGCGTGGGGACCCTCGCGCCACTGCCATGAGGAGAGCCGCGTGCAGCCTGCGAAGACCCTGGCCGAGAAGGTGTGGGCCGACCACCTGGTCGCCGAGGGGGAGGACGGCACGCCCGACCTCCTCTACATCGACCTCCACCTCGTCCACGAGGTCACCAGCCCCCAGGCCTTCGACGGCCTCCGGCTCGCGGGCCGCCCCGTGCGCCGCCCGGACCTCACGATCGCGACCGAGGACCACAACACGCCGACCATCGGCATCGACCGGCCCATCGCCGACCTGACGAGCCGCACGCAGATCCACACCCTCCGCAGGAACGCCGAGGAGTTCGGGATCCGCCTGCACTCCCTGGGCGACATCGAGCAGGGCATCGTGCACGTCGTCGGCCCGCAGCTCGGACTCACCATGCCGGGCATCACGGTCGTCTGCGGCGACTCGCACACCTCCACCCACGGCGCGTTCGGGGCCATGGCGTTCGGCATCGGCACGAGCGAGGTCGAGCACGTCATGGCCACGCAGACCCTGCCGCTCCAGCCGTTCAAGACCATGGCGGTCACGGTCGAGGGCACGCTGCGTCCCGGCGTCACGGCGAAGGACATCATCCTCGCGGTGATCGCGCAGATCGGCACCGGCGGCGGGCAGGGCTACGTGCTCGAGTACCGCGGCAGCGCCATCCGCTCGCTCTCCATGGAGGGCCGCATGACGATCTGCAACATGTCGATCGAGGCGGGGGCGCGCGCCGGAATGGTCGCGCCCGACCAGACCACGTACGACTACCTGGAGGGCCGTCCGCACGCGCCCACCGGCGCGGACTGGGACGAGGCCGTCGCGTACTGGGACACCCTCGCGACCGACGACGACGCCGTGTTCGACGCCGAGGTCTTCCTCGACGCGGACACGCTGGAGCCGTTCGTGACCTGGGGCACGAACCCCGGCCAGGGCGTCTCGCTGAGCGAGCCCGTGCCGGATCCCGCGGCCGTCGCCGACCCGAACGAGCGCGCCGCCGCCGAGCGAGCGCTCGCCTACATGGACCTCGCCCCCGGCACGCCCATGAAGGAGATCGCGGTCGACACCGTGTTCATCGGATCCTGCACCAACAGCCGCGTCGAGGACCTCCGCGCGGCCGCCGAGATCGTCCGCGGTCGCACCAAGGCCGATGGCGTCCGCGTCATGGTCGTCCCGGGCAGCGCCCGCGTGCGGCTCGAGGCGGAGGCGGAGGGCATCGACAAGGTCTTCACCGACTTCGGCGCCGAGTGGCGCTTCGCCGGCTGCTCCATGTGCCTCGGGATGAACCCCGACCAGCTGGCGCCGGGCGAGAGATGCGCCTCCACCAGCAACCGCAACTTCGAGGGCCGCCAGGGCAAGGGCGGGCGCACGCACCTCGTGTCGCCGCTCGTGGCCGCGGCCACAGCGATCCGCGGCACGCTCTCGAGCCCGTGGGACCTGCAGGAGGACGGCGTCGTCGACGCCGCCTCCATCCGCCAGGCCGCCGCAGTCGGACAGGGGGTCTGAGCCGTGGAGCCCATCAGCCGCGTCGCCGGCACCGCCGTCCCGCTCAAGCGGTCGAACGTCGACACCGACCAGATCATCCCCGCCCAGTTCCTCAAGCGCGTCACCAAGACGGGCTTCGAGGACGCCTTGTTCTTCCAGTGGCGGCAGGATCCCGACTTCTTCATCAACCAGCCGGTCTACGAGGGCGCGACCGTCCTCGTCGCCGGCCCGGACTTCGGCACGGGCTCGTCCCGCGAGCACGCCGTGTGGGCGCTGCGCGACTACGGCTTCCGGGCCGTGCTCAGCCCGAGGTTCGGCGACATCTTCCGGGGCAACTCCGGGAAGCAGGGCCTCCTCACGGGAATCGTGACGGAGGACGACGTCGAGAGGCTGTGGGCCGCGATGGACGCGGAACCCGGACTCGACCTCACCGTCGACCTCGTCGAGCGGGTCGCCACGGCACCCGGCCTGACGGTCCCGTTCGAGATCGACGAATACACTCGGTGGCGGCTCCTCGAGGGGCTCGACGACATCGCCCTCACCCTCCGGGATGAGGACGCCATCACCACCTTCGAATCACGACGGGCCTCATGGCGCCCGCGCACCTTGCCGGCCCGGCCGGCAGCTCTGGAGAACTGAATGAACTCACTAGTCAGCGACGCCAAGAAGGCGGGAGAGCGAGTGGGTCTCCTGTCCGACTCCATCGTGATCAACGGCGGCATCCCGCTGCGCGGCCGCATCGAGGTCCGCGGGGCCAAGAACCTGGCCACCAAGGCCATGGTCGCCTCGCTCCTCGGCGAGAGCCCCAGCCTCCTGCGCTCGGTGCCGGACATCAGCGACGTCCGCGTCGTGTCCGGCCTCCTCGAGGTGCACGGGGTCACGCTCCGCAAGGGCGAGCAGGAGGGCGACCTCATCCTCGACCCGAAGGACGTCGAGAGCGCCCACATGGCGGACATCGACGCGCACGCCGGCAGCTCGAGGATCCCGATCCTCTTCTGCGGCCCGCTGCTGCACCGCCTCGGCGAGGCCTTCATCCCCGACCTCGGCGGCTGCCGCATCGGCGACCGCCCCATCGACTTCCACCTCGACGCGCTCCGGGCCTTCGGCGCGGTCGTCGAGAAGCTCCCGAGCGGGATCCGCCTCACTGCTCCGGACGGGCTGAAGGGCGCGAACGTCGAGCTGCCCTACCCGAGCGTCGGCGCGACCGAGCAGGTGCTGCTCACGGGCGTGCGCGCGAAGGGCATCACGGAGCTGAAGAACGCGGCCATCGAGCCCGAGATCATGGACCTCATCGCGATCCTGCAGAAGATGGGCGCGATCATCTCCGTCGAGCCGAACCGCGTGATCCTCATCGAGGGCGTCGACCGTCTCGAGGGCTACACGCACCGCGCGCTCTTCGACCGCAACGAGGCCGCGAGCTGGGCCTCCGCCGCGCTCGCGACCGGCGGCGACATCTTCGTGGGCGGCGTGCGCCAGGCCGAGATGATGACCTTCCTCAACGTGTTCCGGAAGGTCGGCGGGGCGTTCGACATCGAGGAGGACGGCATCCGGTTCTACCACCCGGGCGGAGACCTCAAGCCCGTGGTCATCGAGACCGACGTGCATCCCGGCTTCATGACCGACTGGCAGCAGCCGCTCGTCGTGGCGCTGACGCAGGCGCCCGGCGTCTCGATCATCCACGAGACCGTGTACGAGAACCGCTTCGGCTTCACGGACGCGCTCAACGAGATGGGCGCCGACATCGTCGTGCACAAGGAGGGCCTCGAGGGCCACGAGCGCCGCGTGGCGCGTCGCGACTTCGAGCAGGCCGCCGTGATCACGGGGCCGACGCACCTGCACGGCGCCGACATCACGGTGCCCGACCTGCGCGGCGGCTTCAGCCACCTCATCGCCGCGCTCACGGCCGAGGGCCGGTCCACCGTCAGCAACGTGGGGATCATCTCCCGCGGCTACGAGGACTTCATCGGGAAGCTGCGCCAGCTCGGCGCGGACTTCTCCTACGAGGGATAGCCTCGCCGGCGGCGCCCGCGCCGCCCACGCCGACCGGGCGCGTCCACGAGGACGCGCCCGGTCCTCCGCCGGGCGGATCCCGCACGGCGGGCGACCGACGACGACCGTGACCCGACCGGAGGATCCATGGCGAACGAGAAGGCCCGACCGTCGATCTTCTGGGTGCTCGCCGCGCTCGTGCTGCCGGTGCTGAACGCGGCCGTGCGGTTCGAGATCCGGAACCCGGAGCGCCTGCCCCGCACGGGCTCGTACGTGCTCGCCCCGAACCACCACAGCGAGATCGACCCCGTCGTGATGGGCGCCGTCGCGTGGAAGCTCGGGCGCCTGCCCCGCTTCCTCGCCAAGGCCTCGCTCTTCGACGTGCCGGTCGTCGGCTGGTTCCTCCGCCGCTCCGGGCAGATCCCCGTGCAGCGCGACGGCGGCGTCCGCGGCGGCAAGGCCATCGAGGCCGCGTCCGACCTCGCGCGCGACGGCCGCATCGTCGTCGTCTACCCCGAGGGCACGCTCACGCGCGACCCCGACCTCTGGCCCATGCGCGGCAAGACCGGCGCCGTGCGCCTCGCCCTGCAGGCCGGCATCCCCGTCATCCCCGCCGCGCACTGGGGCACGCAGCGGCTCATGGGCCGATACTCGAAGCGCGTGCGGCTCTTCCCGCGGACGACCATCCACGTCGTCATCGGCGAGCCCGTCGACCTCGACCGCTTCCGGGACCGGAGCCTCGACTCCGCGACCCTCACCGAGGCGACCGCCGTCGTCATGGCCGCCATCACGGAGCTCGTGGAGGAGCTGCGCGGCGAGACCGCCCCGACCGAGCGGTGGGATCCCCGCTCGAAGAACCAGAAGGAGACCGGCCGATTTGAGTGACGCGACCGCGAGCCCGAGCACCGCTCCCGCCCCGCCGACGCCCGACGCCGACGGAGGGGAGCGGCGCCGCATCGTCGTCCTCGGCGCCGGAAGCTGGGGCACCACGTTCGCCAAGGTGATGGCCGACGGCGGCAGCGACGTCGTCATGTGGGCCCGTCGCCCCGAGCTCGCCCGGGAGATCACCGAGGCCAAGCGCAACAGCGACTACCTTCCGGGGATCAACCTCCCGCAGCGGCTGACCGCCGACCCGTCGCTCGAGCGCGTGCTCGCCGGCGCCACCGACGTGTTCGTGTCCGTGCCCAGCCAGACGCTGCGCGCGAACCTCGAGGCGGCGCGCGAGCTGATCCCCGCCGACGCCGTGGTCGTCAGCCTCATGAAGGGCGTGGAGAAGGGCACCGGGCTCCGCATGAGCGAGGTGATCTCCGAGGTGCTCGGGATCGGGCCGGAGCGGATCGCCGTCGCGTCGGGCCCGAACCTGGCCCTGGAGATCGCCCGGGAGCAGCCGACCGCCGTCGTCGTGTCGTCCGCCGACCAGGCCACCGCCGAGCGCGTCGCGAAGATCGCCCGCAGCCCGTACTTCCGCTCGTTCGTGAACACCGACGTGATCGGCACCGAGTTCGGCGGCGTGCTCAAGAACCTCATCGCCGTCGCCGTGGGCATCGTCGACGGCGTCGGCTACGGCGAGAACACGAAGGCCTCGATCATCACGCGCGGCCTCGCCGAGATGACCGCCTTCTCGGTGGCCTACGGCGCGCGCGCCGAGACGCTCGCGGGCCTGGCCGGCCTCGGCGACCTCATCGCGACGTGCGAGTCGTCGCTGTCCCGCAACAACACCGCGGGCCGCCTGCTCGGGCAGGGCTACAGCTTCACCGACGTCGTGAAGAGCATGCAGCAGACGGCCGAGGGCCTCTCCTCGGTCGCGCCCGTGCTGGAGCTCGCCCGCCAGCGCGGCGTCCTCATGCCGATCGTCGAGCAGGTGTCGCAGGTGCTGGCGGGTACGCTCTCGCCGCGCGACATCGCACCCCATCTGACCACCGACGACGACACGCCCCAGGGGGAGTGACCATGACCGCACGCATCCGCGTGGTGCTCCTCTTCGGAGGCACCTCGAGCGAGCACTCCATCAGCTGCGCCACCGCGAGCGGCGTCCTCGGCGCCATCGACCGGGAGCGGTTCGAGGTGATCCCCGTGGGCATCACGCCGCGCGGCGCCTTCACGCTCCAGGAGGACGACGCGTCCGCCCTCGCGCTCGACGCCGAGGCGCTGCCCCAGGTCGTCGACAACGGCACGCGCGTGCGCTGGCCCGAGGACGCGGCCGGCCGCGAGCTCACGGTGCGCGACGCCGACGGCACCGAGCGCTCGCTCGGCCGTGTCGACCTCGTGTTCCCGATCCTGCACGGCACGCAGGGCGAGGACGGGACGGTGCAGGGCATGCTCGAGCTCGCCGGCCTGCCCTACGTCGGGTCGGGCGTGCTGGCCTCGGCGCTCGGCATGGACAAGCACTACGCGAAGACCGTGCTGCAGGCGGCGGGGATCGACGTGGCGCCGTGGATGACGGTGTCGCGCCACGAGTGGGCCGCCGATCCCGCGGGCGTGCGGTCGCGTGCGGCCGCGCTGGGGCTGCCGGCGTTCGTGAAGCCCGCGCGCGCCGGATCCAGCGTGGGCGTCAGCCGCGTGGCCGAGGCGGCCGAGCTCGACGCCGCCCTCGCGACCGCGTTCCGCGAGGACGACCGCGTGCTCGTCGAGTCGGGGCTCGTCGGCCGCGAGGTCGAGTGCGCGATCCTCGACGAGGGTCCGGGCCGCGCGCCCAGCGCCTCCGTCGCGGGCGAGATCGTGGTCTCCGGCCGCGACTTCTACGACTTCGACGCGAAGTACCTCGGTGCGGACGGCATCGACCTGGTGTGCCCCGCCGACGTGACCGACGCGCAGCTCGCCGAGCTGCAGCACCTGTCGATCCGCGCGTTCCGCGCCGTCGACGGCCGGGGTCTGGCGCGCGTGGACTTCTTCCTCACGTCCGACGGCTTCGTGCTCAACGAGATCAACACGATGCCGGGCTTCACGCCCATCTCGATGTTCCCCGCGTGCTGGGAGGCATCCGGCCTCGCGTACCCGGACCTCATCTCGCGCCTGCTGGACGTGGCGCTCGCGTGGGAGGCGGATGGCGCCCGCGGCTGACGCCGGTCGCGCCGGGGCGATGAGCCTAGGGTCGGACGCATGCTCGTAGGACGATCCGTCGCCCGGCCCCGCCTCCATCCCGACGCCCGACCCGGCCAGCTCGTCCGGCCGACCGTCTCCGTGGTCATCCCCGTGCGCGACGACGCCGGCCACCTGCGCGCCTGCCTCCAGGCCCTCGCGGGTCAGACGGTCGCGCCCGACGAGGTCGTCGTGGTCGACAACGCGTCGCGCGACGACAGCGCCGAGGTGGCGCGCCTCGCCGGCGCGCGCGTCGTGCACGAGCCGGTCGTGGGGATCCCCGCGGCCGCGGCCGCCGGCTACGACGCCGCGCGGCACGAGGTCATCGCGCGCCTCGACGCCGACTGCGTGCCGCCCGCCGACTGGATCGAGCGGCTCGGCGACGTGCTCGCCGCGCGGCCGGACGTGGACGCCGTCACGGGCGCGGCGCGGTTCCTCGACGGTCCGCGCGCGCTCCGCGGGATCGCGGCGGTCGCCTACCTCGGCGCCTACTTCGCCTCCGTGACGCTCGCGCTCGGGCACCCGCCGCTGTTCGGATCCAACTTCGCGCTGCGCCGCGACGCCTGGCTCCGGGTGCGCGACGAGGTGCACCGCGAGGGCACGCACCTGCACGACGACATCGACCTCTCGGTGCACCTCGGCCCCCGGCACCGCATCGTGGTCGACCCGCGGCTGCGGATGGGCATCAGCATGCGCCCGCTCACGCGTCCGTCGACCCTGCCGCTGCGCATGACCCGCGGCATGGCGTCGCTGACCGTGCACTGGCCGCAGGAGCTGCCGTGGCTGCGCTGGTGGCGGACCGGGCAGCGGATCCGCGACGACCGGCAGGCGCGTCGCCTGGCGGCAGGCGGGACCATCCGGTCCGCGCCGACGGGATCGCTCCCGGTCAGCTCCCCGGAGGCGGCGCGTCGCCGAGGTCCTGCGCGCTGACGCACTTCGCGGTCTGCGGGATGACGGAGACGACGCCGCTGAGGTCGGTGAGCGCGGTGTAGCTGGCCTGCGTCGAGTCGATGACGACCTCGACGGCGGGCGTGCGGCCGTAGGTCGTGTAGCGGATGTCGGGGGAGCGCGAGTCGTCCTCGACCCAGTCGACGTCGTCGTAGCTGATGCACGCGTCCGTCGTGGGGCCGGGCGTCGCCACGCCGCAGCGGAGGATGACGGTGCTCTGCGGATCGCCCCACGCGCCCGTGCCCTGCGCGTCGGTCTCGCGGAGCGGCGCCGTGCCGAGCGAAGCGGGGAGGTGCACGACCACGTCGGCGCACAGCGGGTCCGTCGCCCCGGGCGCGGCCTCGAGCGAGACGGCGGGGGAGCAGCCGGCGAGGAGGAGGGCGAGGCCGCACGCGGCGGCGGCTGCGGCGGTGCGCAGGGCGCGGGCGGGGCGGCGGGGAGTCATCGCCGTCAGGATACCGTGGCAGTCGTGACGACTCCTGGGACTGGCGCGGCCGCGGATCCGACCGACGAGGGCGCTGCCGACGCGGCCACCCTGGGCAGCGCGGGGGAGCTCGCGACCCTGGCGCGGATCCTGCCGCATCTGCCCGCAGGGGACGCCGCCGACGTCGGCCCGGGCGACGACTGCGCGGTCGTGCGGGCGCCCGACGGCCGGTTCGTCATCACGACCGACATGATGATCGAGGGCCCCGACTTCCGTCTCGCCTGGTCCTCCTCCCACGACCTGGGGCGCCGCGCCGCGACCTCGAACCTGGCCGACGTCGCCGCCATGGGCGCGCGGCCGACCGCGCTGCTCGTCGCCATCGCGGCCCCCGCGGGCACGCGCGTCGCCGAGCTGGAGTCGCTCGCGGACGGCCTGCGGGAGGGGTGCCTCCTCCAGGCGCCCGGGTGCGGCGTCGTGGGCGGCGACCTGTCCGTGTCGGACGCCCTGGTGATCACGGTCACGGCGACGGGCGACCTCGAGGGGCGTGACCCCGTCCTGCGCTCGGGCGCGCGACCCGGCGACGTGGTCGCGGTGGCCGGCACGCTCGGCATGGCCGCGGCGGGCGTCCGACTCCTGTTCGACCACGCCAGGAGCGCCGGCGCGGACGGAGCGCTCGTCCCCGACCCCGCGCTCGCCCGGGAGCTGCGCGCCGCCCATCCGGACGCGGTGGAGGCGCAGCTGGCGCCCGTCGCGCCGCTCACTGCCGGGGT
>NZ_QWGT01000015.1 GCF_003576405.1 Clavibacter lycopersici | reverse complement strand
CACCCGATCGGCGCGGCCGTCCGCGCGCGCGGCGACGCCGGCGTCGAGGCCGAGCTCGTCGTTGATCCCGGGCACCGCCGCCGCGGCATCGGCCGCGCGCTCCTCGACGCCGTGCTCGCGGAGGCCGGATCCTCCCCCGTCTCGGTCTGGGCGCACGGCGACCACCCCGCCGCCCGCGCGCTCGCGGCCGCGACCGGACTCGACCGGGCACGCGAGCTCCTGCAGCTGCGCGCATCGGTCGCCGAGGCGCGCGCCGGCCTCGGCGAGCGCCCGATGCCCGATGGCCTCGCGCTCTCGTCCTTCACCGCGGACGACGCCGACGAATGGGTGGCGCTCAACGCCCGCGCCTTCGCGAGCCACCCGGAGCAGGGCCGGATGACCCGCGGCGACCTCGACGACCGCGTCGCCGAGGCGTGGTTCGACCCGACGGCCCTGCTCCTCGCCCGCGACCGGGACGGCCGGCTCGCCGGCTTCCACTGGCTCAAGGTGGAGGGCGGCCAGGCGGAGGTGTACGTGCTGGGCGTGGATCCCGACCGCGCCGCCCGCGGCCTCGGATCCGCCCTCCTCGCCGCCGGCCTCGACCTGCTCTCCGAGCGCGGCCACGACGAGGTGGACCTCTACGTCGAGGCCGACAACGCCCCGGCCCTCGCGCTCTACCGCCGGGCCGCGTTCCGCGATGCCGCGGTCGACGTCCAGTACCGCCGCGCCTGATCCCCGCGCCCCCGCGGCTGCGGTCCCGTGGCGGTTCACCGTGCGTTCACCTGCTGGAGGGTGGAGCGCACACCGCGATGCCATGATGGGCGGATGGACAGCGAGACGTACATCGGCGATGCGAAGGCGGTCGCCGAATCCCTGGACGACTTCGACGAGGACGAGATCCTCGAGGACGACGGGACCCTCCCCGAGGGCCGCTTCCTCGACCGGGAGCTGAGCTGGCTGGCCTTCAACCGCCGCGTGCTGGAGCTCGCCGAGGACCCGGAGCTGCCGGTCCTCGAGCGCGCCAACTTCCTCGCCATCTTCGCGAGCAACCTCGACGAGTTCTTCATGGTCCGCGTGGCCGGCCTCAAGCGCCGCATCGCCACGGGCCTCGCCGTCCCCACGAACATCGGGCGCACCCCGTCCGAGGTCCTCTCCGCCATCAACGAGACCGCCTACCGCCTGCAGGTCCGCCACGCGGCCGCGTTCAACGACAGCGTGCGCCCGGCGCTCGAGGAGCACGGCATCCGCATCGTGCGCTGGGACTCGCTCGACGAGGCGCAGCAGGACCGCCTGCACGAGCTCTTCTCCGAGCAGGTGTTCCCGGTGCTCATGCCGCTCGCGGTGGATCCGGCGCACCCGTTCCCCTACATCTCCGGCCTGTCGCTCAACCTCTCGGTGCGCATCCGCAACCCGAAGACGAACCGCCAGGAGTTCGCGCGCATCAAGGTGCCGCAGATGCTGCCGCGCTTCATGCCGCTGACGCCGGAGACCCGGTCGGGGCCCGTGGACTTCATCGCCCTCGAGGACCTCATCGCGAACCAGCTGCAGACGCTCTTCCCGGGCATGGAGATCGTCGAGCACCACGTCTTCCGCGTCACGCGCAACGAGGACGTGCAGATCGAGGAGGACGAGACCGAGAACCTCATCCAGGCCCTCGAGAAGGAGCTGCTGCGGCGCCGGTTCGGCCCGCCCATCCGCCTCGAGATCTCGGACGACATGGACGCGGTCACGCTCGACCTCCTCATGCGCGAGCTCGACATCACCGAGCAGGAGGTGTTCACGCTCCCGTCCCCGCTCGACCTCGGCGGCCTGTTCGACCTCGCCAAGCTCGACCGCCCGGCGCTGCACTACCCGAACAACGTGCCCACCACCGCGGTCGCGCTGAAGCCGGCCGAGGACAACTCGCGCGCCGACATCTTCCGGTCCATCGCGCAGCAGGACATCCTGCTGCACCACCCGTACGAGTCGTTCACGACGAGCGTGCAGGCGTTCCTCGAGCAGGCCGCGTCGGATCCGCACGTGCTCGCGATCAAGCAGACCCTCTACCGCACGAGCGGCGACAGCCCCATCGTCGAGGCGCTCATCGACGCGGCCGAGGCGGGCAAGCAGGTGCTCGCGCTGGTGGAGATCAAGGCGCGGTTCGACGAGCAGGCCAACATCACGTGGGCGCGCAAGCTCGAGAAGGCCGGCGTGCACGTGGTCTACGGCGTCGCCGGGCTGAAGACGCACTGCAAGCTCGCGCTCGTCATCCGCCAGGAGAAGGGCGGGGTGCTCCGGCACTACAGCCACATCGGCACGGGCAACTACAACCCCAAGACCAGCCGCATCTACGAGGACCTCGGCCTCCTCACCGCCGACGACGTGGTGGGCAAGGACCTCACGCGCCTGTTCAACGAGCTCTCCGGCTACGGCATCGAGAAGAAGTTCAAGCGCCTGCTCGTCGCGCCGCTCCACCTGCGGAAGGGACTGCTCAAGCGCATCGCCGTGGAGACGCAGAACGCGCTCGACGGCAAGCCCAGCGGCATCCGCATCAAGGTCAACTCCATCGTCGACGAGAAGATCATCGACGCGCTGTACCGGGCCAGCAACGCGGGCGTGCCCGTGCAGGTCTGGGTGCGCGGCATCTGCTCGCTCACGCCGGGGCAGCCGGGGCTGAGCGAGAACATCGAGGTGCGGTCGATCCTCGGCCGCTACCTCGAGCACAGCCGCGTCTTCTCGTTCGTGAACGACGGCGACCAGGCCACCTACATCGGCAGCGCCGACATGATGCACCGCAACCTGGACCGCCGCGTCGAGGCTCTCGTCCGCCTCGTGGCTCCGGCGCACCTGCAGGAGATCGAGGACCTGTTCGACCGCGCCATGGCCGACACCACGTCCGCGTGGATCCTCGACGCCGACGGCGAGTGGACGCGCCGCAACAAGGACGCCGACGGCACGACGCTCGAGGACCTGCAGACCGCGGTGATGGGCATCGTGGCCAAGCGCAAGCGGCGCGTGCTCCGCTGAGCACGGCTCCGCTGAGCACGGCTCCGCTGCGCGGCGCTCCGCTCGTCACCGACCCCGCTAGCGTGGGTGAGGTGACCCCCGCCCCCTCCGTGTTCGCCGCCGGCGCCGTCGTCTGGCGCGTCATGGAGGGGCGGATCCGGGTGCTCATCATCCACCGCACGCGCCGCCGCGACACCTCCCTGCCCAAGGGCAAGGTGGATCCCGGCGAGACGCTCCCGCAGACCGCCGTCCGCGAGGTGCACGAGGAGACCGGCCTCCGGGTCGCGCTCGGCGTGCCCCTCGGCGCCATCGAGTACGGCATCTCCGGCGGGCGCCGCAAGTCGGTGAGCTACTGGGCCGCCGAGGCGACGGACGCCATGGTCGAGGCCGGCCGCTTCGAGCCGGACGACGAGGTCGAGAGCGTCGAGTGGGTGTCCATCCCCAACGCGCGCAAGCGGCTCGACTACCCGGGCGAGGTGCAGATCCTCGACCTCTTCGCCGGGCTCGTGGAGACGGGCTCGCACCGGTCGTTCGCGCTCATCGCGCTCCGCCACGGCCACGCGGTGCAGCCGTACGAGTGGGACGGCGCAGACGCGGGCCGCCCCCTCAGCGCACGCGGACGCGAGGAGGCGCGGGCGATCGTGCCGACGCTGCTCGCGTTCGGGCCCCGCGTGGTCACGAGCAGCACCGCCGAGCGCTGCCTGGAGACGGTCGCGCCCCTCGCGGAGGCCCTCGGCCGTCGCGTCAAGGAGGACGCGGGGATCAGCCAGGACGCCTACGAGACCGACGGCGGATCCGTGCGCGAGACCGTCGCGAAGCGCGTGCGCAAGGCCCGCAGCGCGGTGCTCTGCAGCCACAGCCCGGTGCTGCCGGAGATCCTGCACGAGATCGCGCTGGCCACCGAGACGCCCCGCGCGAGCCGCATGCCGCGGGCCGGGATGCTGTCGCCGGCAGAGTTCTCCGTGGTGCACCTGTCGGCCTCGGACCCGGAGGCGGGGATCCTCGCGGTGGAGACGTACGGGCCGTCGGCCTGACGGTGTTCGGGCGTCCGCGGCGCGTCGGGGAGCCCCGTGCGCAGCCCGACCGACAACTGTGCGCCCGCGAGCCTGAGCCCGTGCCGATCCGCGCCCTCTGTTCACCTCCCGTTCACCGATATCGGCCGAGCCGGTCAAGAGCCCGACATAGCTTCTTCGAGGGGCACGCACCGGCCCCCTCACAGCACGAAATACCCGGAAGGCTCCATCACGTGAAGATCTCGCGTCTCAGCAGCGCAGCAGCGCTCGCCGCCGTCACCGCCCTCGCCCTGTCCTCCTGCGCCAGCAATGAGGCGCCCGCCGACGGAGGCTCCGCATCGGAGTCCACCCTCTCCGGCACCCTGAACGGCATCGGCTCCTCCGCGCAGGGCGCGGCCCAGGAGGCATGGATCGCCGCGTTCCAGACCGAGAACACCGGCATGAACATCACCTACGCGGCCGAGGGCTCGGGCGCCGGCCGCGAGGCGTTCATGGCCGGCGGCCAGAACGCGAACTTCGCCGGTTCCGACCGCGCGCTCAAGACCGACGAGCTCACGGGCACCTTCGGCCAGTGCGCCGACGGCACGTCGGCCATCGACATGCCGAACTACATCTCGCCCATCGCGATGATCTTCAAGATCGACGGCGTCGACCAGCTGAACCTCGACTCCGCCACCGCAGCGGGCATCTTCAAGGGCACCATCACGAAGTGGAACGACCCGGCGATCGTCGCGCTCAACCCGGACGCCACGATGCCCGACGCGAACATCACCGCCGTGCACCGCTCGGACGACTCGGGCACCACCGAGAACTTCGCCGCGTACCTCAACGCGACGGCCGCGAGCGTCTGGGACGCGGAGCCGGACGGCGTCTGGCCCTACCAAGGCGGCGAGGCGGCCCAGGGCACCTCCGGCGTCGTCGACGCCGTCACCGGCGGCACGAACATCATCGGCTACGCAGACGCCTCGCGCGCGGGCGACCTCGGCACCGCCAAGATCAAGGTCGGCGACGAGTTCGTCGCCTACTCCCCCGAGGCGGCCGCCGCCATCGTCGACGCATCCCCCGAGGCCGAGGGCCGCGCGGACAACGACATCGTGTTCGACCTCGACTACGCGTCGCAGGAGGCGGGCGTGTACCCGATCGTCCTCGTCAGCTACCTCATCGCCTGCCAGGAGTACAAGGACCCGGCCGTCGGCGAGCTCGTCAAGGCCTACCTCGGCTACGTGACCAGCCCCGAGGGCCAGCAGGTCGCCGCCGACAAGGCCGGCGCCGCTCCACTGTCCGACTCGGTCTCCGCGCAGGTCAAGACCGCGGTCGAGTCGATCAAGTAGCACCCGCTGTCCGCCCCCTGATCCGCGTCCGCGCGGGTCAGGGGGCGTCCCCACGGGCGGACCGCCGCCCACAGCCCCACCATCCAGACCGTAGGGATCCCGACCCATGACGACCGCCGCCCCGACGCCTCCCGAGGCTCCCGAGTCCGATCGGCCGCGCGACGTCGCCGCCGCCCCCCGCAGCTCCCAGGACGCGAAGCCGAAGGCCCGCGTGGGCGACCGCGTCTTCTCCGGCCTCTCCCGCGGATCCGGCACCCTCATCCTCGTGATCCTCGCGGCCGTCGCGCTGTTCCTCATCGTGCAGAGCCTCCCGGCCCTCACCGCGCCGCCCGCCGAGATCTCCGGCGGCGGCGGCTTCTGGGCGTTCGTCGGGCCGCTGATGTTCGGCACCGTCTACGCCGCGGCGCTCGCCATGCTCATGGCCGTGCCCGTGGCCATCGGCATCGCGCTCTTCATCTCGCACTACGCGCCCCGCCGCCTCGCGCAGGGACTCGGCTACATCATCGACCTGCTGGCCGCCGTGCCCTCCGTGGTGTTCGGCCTCTGGGGCATCACGGTCCTCGCGCCGTTCCTCCAGCCGTTCTACGCGTTCCTCACCGACGCGTTCGGCTGGTTCCCCCTCTTCGCCGGTCCCGTCTCGGGCACCGGCCGCACGATCTTCACGGTCGCGGTGGTCCTCGCCGTCATGATCCTGCCGATCGTCACGGCCCTCTGCCGCGAGGTCTTCCTCCAGACCCCGAAGCTGCACGAGGAGGCGGCGCTGGCCCTCGGTGCGACGCGCTGGGAGATGATCCAGACCGCCGTCCTGCCGTTCGGCCGCCCCGGCATCATCTCGGCCTCCATGCTCGGCCTCGGCCGCGCGCTCGGCGAGACCATGGCGGTCGCGATCGTCCTCTCGCCCGCCGCCGTCGTGAACTTCGCGTGGTTCCAGTCGACGAACTCCAACACGGTCGCCGCGAACATCGCGCTGAGCTTCCCCGAGGCGTACGGCCTCAAGGTCAACGAGCTCATCGCGTCCGGTCTCATGCTCTTCGTCATCACGCTGGCCGTGAACATGATCGCCCGCTACATCATCAGCCGCCGCAAGGCCTTCTCCGGAGCGAACTAATGGCGACGACAGCCCCCTCCCGCACGCGGCCCGTCGCGAGCACCCTGCCCAACTCCCTCACCGCCGGCAAGCTGCACCGCTTCACGGCGCCCGCGATCTTCCTCGTGTCCTGGCTCGTCATGGCGGCCGTCTTCCTGGTGCTCGAGCTCTCGGGCGCCGCCGACAGCTTCAACATCGTGGGCACCGCGGTGTTCGGCACGATCCTGTTCGGCGTCGCGCTGTTCTGCATCTCGCTCGCCGTGGAGGGCGAGCGCAAGGCGAAGGACCGGGTCATCACGATCCTCGTCACCGTCGCGTTCGTGCTCGCCCTCATCCCGCTGATCTCGCTGGTCATCACCGCCGTCACCAACGGCTCCGCGCGGTTCGACCCGCTGTTCTTCAACTCGAGCCTCCGCAACGTGGTGGGCGCGGGCGGCGGCGGGCTCCACGCCATCGTGGGAACGCTGATCGTCACGGCCATCGCCGCGGTGATCTCCATCCCCGTGGGCCTCATGGCGGCCATCTACCTCGTCGAGTACGGACGGGGCCGCCTGGCCCGTGCCATCACGTTCTTCGTCGACGTCATGACGGGCATCCCGTCCATCGTCGCGGGCCTCTTCGCCTACGCGCTGCTCGTGATATTCCTCGGGCCGGGCGTCCGCCTCGGCTTCGGCGGCGCGCTGGCGCTCTCCGTCCTGATGATCCCCGTGGTCGTGCGCAGCGCCGAGGAGATGCTCAAGCTGGTGCCGAACGAGCTGCGTGAGGCCTCCTACGCGCTCGGCGTGCCGAAGTGGCTGACCATCGTGAAGATCGTGCTGCCCACGTCGCTCGCCGGCATCGTCACGGGCGTCATGCTCGCGATCGCCCGCGTCATCGGCGAGACGGCTCCGCTGCTCATCGTCGCGGGGTTCACGCAGAGCATGAACTACAACCCCTTCAAGGACCAGATGATGACCCTGCCGGTGTTCGTCTTCCGGCAGTACGCCGACCAGGGCGCGGACGCGGCTGCCTACGTCGACCGCGCGTGGACGGGCGCGCTCGTGCTCATCCTCATCGTCATGGCGCTGAACATCGTCGCCCGCCTCATCGCCCGCATCTTCGCCCCCAAGCTCGGCCGCTAGCGCCCGCTCCCCGGCCACGAACCCGAACGGTAAGGAAACCCTTGTCCAAGAGCATCGAAGTCAACGACCTGAACGTCTACTACGGCAAGTTCAAGGCGGTCGAGGACGTCAACCTGCGGATCGAGCCGCGCACCGTCACCGCCTTCATCGGCCCGTCCGGCTGCGGCAAGTCGACCTTCCTCCGCACGCTCAACCGCATGCACGAGGTGATCCCCGGCGCGTACGTGGAGGGCGAGGTCCTCGTCGACGGCAACGACCTGTACGGGCCCGGCGTCGACCCGGTGCTCGTGCGGCGCCAGGTCGGCATGGTGTTCCAGCGGCCGAACCCGTTCCCCACCATGTCGATCCGCGACAACGTGCTCGCGGGCGTCAAGCTCAACAACCGCAAGATCTCCAAGTCGGACGCGGACGCGCTCGTCGAGCAGTCGCTCATGGGCGCGAACCTCTGGAACGAGGTCAAGGACCGGCTGGCCCTCCCCGGGTCCGGCCTCTCGGGCGGGCAGCAGCAGCGCCTCTGCATCGCGCGCGCCATCGCGGTGCAGCCCGACGTGGTGCTGATGGACGAGCCGTGCTCGGCGCTCGACCCGATCTCCACGCTCGCCATCGAGGACCTCATCGAGGAGCTCAAGGCGCAGTACACGATCGTGATCGTGACCCACAACATGCAGCAGGCCAGCCGCGTCTCGGACCGCACGGCGTTCTTCAACATCGCCGGCACCGGCAAGCCCGGCAAGCTCATCGAGTACGACGACACCACCACGATGTTCTCCAAGCCCAGCGTGCAGGCGACCGAGGACTACGTCAGCGGCCGCTTCGGCTGATCCGCCGCCCGGCACGCAGAAGGCCCCGCATCCTCTGGAGGATGCGGGGCCTTCTGCGTACCGGGCGTGCGCGACGCCGATCAGGTGGCGGTGACCGCCACGATGGGCTCGCTCGTGGGCTGCTCGGATCCGCCCTCGGGCTCGACCGTGATCGCCACGGTGTCGCCGGGGGTGTACCTGCCCTCGAGCACGGCGTGGCCGGCCCCGCCCTCGGCGGGCATGACGCCGGCGGACACGGGACCCGCCTGGCCGACGTACCACATCTGGAGGACACGGCCCTCGGGCAGCGGCGACGCGTCGTTCAGCACGACCGCCGTCCTGCCCTCGGACGCGGAGAAGTAGACCGTGGCGGTGCCGCCGCCGACGACGTCGCGCTTGTCGATGACGACGTCGGACGCCGTGGTGACCTGCTCGTACGCCGAGGCGACGGGCGCCTGGGATGAACCCGGGCCGTCCAGGTTCGTGCCGACGACCACGCCGCCGACGACGAGCACGACGGCCGCCGCGGCGACGCCGATGAGGGCGCCGGGCCGGCGGAACCAGCGCTCGGAGGCCCGGGAGGACGCCGACCCGAGGCGCTCGCGGGGAGCGGACGAGGACGGCGCGGCGGGACCCGTTCCGGCGTCGCCGGTGGAGGCGGGCCGCAGCGCGGTCACGGGCGCCGGCTGGCGCTCGTCGTCCGTCGCCGCGGACGGAGCGGCGAGCGGCGGCAGCTGCGGGGTGGCGTCGAGCATGGCCATGAGGTCGACCTTGAGGCGCGGAGACGGATCCACCGGCTCGGTCGTCCAGGCGAGGTCGGCCGCGGTGGTCCGCAGCTCCTCGACCTCCGCGCGGAGCACGGGGTCGCGCTCGAGCAGCGCCTCGATGTCGGCCGCCTCCTCGGCGTCGACGGCGCCGAGCGCGTAGGCCGCGGTGAGCATGCGGAGGTCGTCGTCGGTGGTCATGATGCGACCCCCATCTCGTCGCGCAGGCGGATCATGCCGTCGCGCAGGCGTGTCTTCACCGTGCCGATGGGCACGTCGAGCATCGACGCGACCTCGCTGTGGCTGTAGCCGCCGTAGTACGCGAGGGAGACGGCCTGGCGCTGGATCTCGGTGAGCTTCGTCATCGCCTTCTTCACCCTCTCGTGCTCGATGCTGATCTCGACGGTCTCGGAGACCTGGTCGTAGCCGTGCTCGTGATCGCGGATGCCGATGCGGACGTCGCGATCGCGGCTGGACTGGGAGGCGCGCACGCGGTCGACCGCGCGGCGGTGGGCCATGGTGAGCACCCACGTGGTCGCTGCGCCCTTGGCGGGGTCGAAGCGGGAAGCGGACTGCCAGATCTCCAGGAAGATCTCCTGCGTGACCTCCTCCGACTGCGCGTGGTCGACGAGCAGACGACGGACGAGGCCGAGGACGCGGGGAGCGAGCTGGTCGTAGAGATCCGAGAAGGCGCGCTTGTCGCCCTGGGCGACGCGGCCGAGGAGGGACTCCTTCGACTCGGGGTCCGCCGGACCGGGGAGGTCGGGACGCTCGATCGATGAAGGCACGAGCCCCAGCATCCCAGACCCGGGTGCGATCCGCATGCAGGCAGGGCGAGGCCCGGCGAGCTGGGGCGGTGCTGCGGGGAGGTCATGTGGCGCTTCCGGTCGGGTGCGGGTGGATGGGGAGCCGGTTCACGGGCGTGCGGTGCCCCGCATCAGCCGGGATCCCGTGGTGCGGGACATCTGGGATGGCCGGGCGGCCTGCCACGCGGGCAGGACCCGACCGATGCGGGCCGCACCCTCGCGGGTGTCGGTTGCGAGGCGGGTTGACGCCCCACGATGACTCTTCGGCGCGACGCGCGTCACGGATTGGTCACAGCCGACGGGGCTACGGGCCCCGGGTGATCGGGGAGCTCGGCCGCTCACGTGGGGGCCGTCCCTCCGCGTAGGTGGGGAAGGGAGATGAGGAGCCGGACCGCAGGACGCCTCTCGGCGCGAGGCCGCTCGGAGCGGCGAATATTGGTACCCGGGAGTACTGCGGCCCGACCAGAGTCCACTGTAACCGAGTCGGCGCGGGCTGTCGCCCCGGGAGTCGCGCTCACAGCGAACGGAGGGATCCGCAGGCCGAGGACGTCAATCGAGGCGGTCGCTGCGCCAGAGCCGGGCGCACTGCACGAGGTCGGCGGCCATCTGCGAGAGGCGGAGGGCACGCGTCGTCAGGTCGCCCGCGCGCTCCGGCGACGCGGTCGCGTCGAGGTCGTCGGCGACGCTGGTGGCACCGAGCGCGGCGAGCCGGCTGAACGCGCCCGCGCGGTCGAGGGCCACCGCGAAGTCGCCCGTGAAGAGCCCGCGGAGGATGCTGTCAGCCAGCTCCACGATCTCAGCCGGCCCCGTGGGAGCGGTGGCGCCGGCGACCACCGGGTCGATGGTCGTGGCGACCTCGGTGCCCCGCTGGTAGAGGAGGCTGATGCCGTCGGGATCCTGGCGGATGAGCGCGCGCATGAGGTACAGCCGCCACAGCGCGCCCGGCAGGCTGCGCGGGCTGGCGCGGGACCAGAGCTCGGCGACCGCGTCGATCCCGTGCTCGTCGGTGTACGCGATGAGCCGGTCGACGACCGCGGGGTCGGGATCCGCCCGCACGCGCGCCAGCAGCGCCGACGCGGTCTCGTGGGCCACGCGGCTGATCGTGGCGGGGTCGTCGCCGCCGAGCATGCTGTCGAACTTCGACCCGGAGAACAGGGTGGGCTTGTGGTAATCGCCGGACATCCCGGCAAGCGTACGCCGGGATGGATGCGGCGGCCGGGCTCCCGGCAGGTCGCCGCCGTAGGCTCGGGGCATGCGCTTCGTCTACGGCCTCATCGCCCTCTGGCTCGTCCTGGTGATCCTGGGCTTCGTGATCAAGGCGCTCGCCTGGCTCGTCGGGGTCGGCGTCTTCCTCGTCGTGGTCACGGTCGTGGCCGGCGCGGTGGTGCGCCGTGGGTCATCGCGCGACGTCGACCGGCTCTGAGACCCCCTCCGCCCATCCCGTAGCATCGGGGGCGCGGGCCTCTAGCTCAGTTGGTAGAGCAAGGGACTTTTAATCCCTGGGTCGTCGGTTCGAGCCCGACGGGGCCCACCCCACTCCGAGCCCGGCGCAAGCGGACGATGCATCGCTCGACGCACGGCCGTCCCCCTCCCGGAGGACGCCCCACGGCGCGGCCCGCCGATAGCGTCGCAGCATGCCCTCCCGCGCCACCTCCCTCGTGCCCGTCGCCCTCGCGGCCGCCCTCCTCCTCACCGCGTGCACCGGGGAGCCCGCTCCGACGCCGACCACCGCGACTGCCTCGATCTCCGCGTCGCCGTCCCCCTCCCCGGAGGCAGCCGCTCCCTCGACGCCCACCACGCCCGCGGTCGAGCTCGAATCGCAGCAGAGCCCCGCGTGGACGAAGGAGCAGCTCTGGCGGGCCTGCGTCGACTGGCGAGCCGCCGAGGAGGATCGGAACGGCTGGACGCACCCCGACGGTTCGTGGAACCAATGGGACCAGCTGCTCATCGCCCAGCCGCAGGTCGGCGACCTCTACGACGTCCAGATCCTCGGCTACTTCTGGCAGGAGAGCGTCCAGGACCAGGTCGGCGCGATCCTCGAGTGCAGCATCGAGGGCTCCCCCGAGGACCACACCGTGACGGCCACGGATCCGGAGAAGCACCACTCGGAGTGACGCGCCCGGCGACGCCGCTCAGACCGGTCGGCCCTGTCGAGCACCAGGATCGGCGGCGTCCGGTACAGGAACCTGGGCGGCGTGCGCATCGCCGCGTCATGGATGCCCAGCCATGGATCCGAGCCGGGCTCACCGCCCTCGCCGGCTGATCCCGGTTCCGGAGCCAGCGACACCCGGACGCCGCGCGCGGTCGGCACCGCCTGACCCTCGGCGCACCGAGCCGATCGATCGCCCGACCGGTCAGCCCGTCGGCGTCGGCGTCGGCGTCGTGCTCGCCGGAGCAGGCGTCGCGGCCGGAGCCGGGGTCGCGGCCGGAGCCGGGGTCGCCACCGGCACCGTGAGCGGACGCCCGAAGCCGTCGACGCTGCGGACGCCGCGGTCCGTGATGACGGAGGCGAAGGACGCCTCGGGGTTGTTCGGCAGCGACGGGCGCTCGACGCGGGTGTCGCGCGCGTACGGGCCCACCACGACGACCCGCTGGGACGGGTACTTGCTCGGGGTCATGAACATGGTGCCGCGGCCGACGAACGTGTCCTGCGTGAGCCGCGTGCCCTGGTCCACGAGGCCGACGCCGATGCCGTGCGCGCCCAGGTCGCCGCCGGTGACGATGTTGTAGCCGACGACGGTGGCGCCGACGCCCGCCCCGATCTCCAGCTGGTAGCCGCCCGCGCCCGAGTTGCCCTCCAGGCGCATGCCGTTGATCCCGAGCTCGGAGACCATCGACGACGTGTTGCTCGTGGGGATCGCGAGGAAGCCGCGCGCCGCCTTGTTGCCGGCCCCGCATCCGATGACGCGCGTGTTCTCGAAGCGCGCGTTGGTGGGGGCGATGCGGATCCCGCCCGCCACGCAGTTCACGATCTCGGTGTCGCGCATGACGATGTCGATGGCGTTGACGCCGTCGCAGTCGACGCCCCAGGTGCCCGCCGTGATCAC
Organism: Clavibacter lycopersici; assembly: GCF_003576405.1. Lineage (GTDB taxonomy): Bacteria > Actinomycetota > Actinomycetes > Actinomycetales > Microbacteriaceae > Clavibacter > Clavibacter lycopersici. The sequence goes on along the minus strand of NZ_QWGT01000015.1, from coordinate 9,692 downwards.
GCGCAGCCCCTCGATGACGTTGGCGTACGAGTACTCGTCGTTCGCCGCGGTGAAGTTCGTGCGGGCGAAGTAGACCCCCGCGCCGCCCGTGGCGTTGAGCTCGATGTCGGTGATGCGGCAGTGCAGCAGCGAGCGCAGGTACAGCCCGTGGCGTCCCGTGCGCGTGCCGGTGATGCTGAAGCCGGTGAGCGAGACCGTCGCCTTGTTGTTCGCGGCGGGCCCGGCGTCGGCGCCGATCTTGCCCTGCACCTTGAACACGTCGCCCGTGGATCCCGCGATCTGCCGGATGGTGGTGACGCGGCGCCCGTGCCCCTCGATCGAGATGGCCGGGTACCCGTAGGGCGCTCCCGAGAGGGCCTGCTTCGGCCAGGTGGCGCTCGAGTAGTCGATGCCCGTCGACGTGACGCGGATCTCGCACGGCGGCAGGATCCCCCGCCCGCCGGTCTTCTGCAGGGCGGCGAAGAACGCGGCCATGGCCTTGGTGTGGTCGGCAGCGGAGGGCACGAACCCGAACTGCTCCGGGTAGTAGACGCGCGACTGGTCGCCCACGACGGGGGCGGCCGAGGCGGATGGCGCCGCGGCGGGCGCGGCGACCGAGGCGACGCCGGCGGTCGCGCCGACGGCGGCGGCGAGGAAGACGGAGCGGCGACCGAGGAGCGGCGGTCGCTCGGCGGGCGCCGGGGCGTCCTGGGCGAGGGCCTCGGCGGGCAGGTCGGAGGAGAGGGACGCATGCGCGTCCGCGCGTGTGCGGGACAAGGGGAGCCTTCCGGGTGGGCCGTGCTGTCGGGTGCGGTCGGGCCGCGCCGATCCGCTCCCCCGAGCACCGGACGCCCCACGCTGGATACGGCAAGGGTGGGTCCCGCTGCCGCCCGGAGAGTATCCCCAGTTCGGGGAGGCACGCGCGCCGTGTCCACCGGGCCCGGATCCCCGTGCTCACGGGGATCCGGCGGCCACCTCCGCGACCTAAGGAGGAGGAGGCGATGGGATGCTGGATCGCATGAGCATGCAGGCCGACGAACTCGTGATCGCGATGCTGACCGCCGAGGAGACGAGCGAGCGCTACGACCTGCTGAAGTCCGCCCTCGAGGATCACGACGACCGCGGCGTGCAGTACCTCTCGGGCGTCGTCGGGCGGCTGCTCGCGTACATCGACGGGCTGCGCGAGCCCGAGGAGAACCGGATCGCGCTGGAGCGGTACACGCAGCGGGTGGCGCTGCAGTGGGCGCAGGAGGACGAGGGCTAGGAGCCCGTCGCGCGGATCCCCCAGCTCAGCGTCCACTCCTCGCCGGGCGCGAGGCGGCGGACGCCGACGCCGGAGTTGAACGCGTCGGCCGGCGCGGTCATCGGCTCGATCGCGACCGCCTGGCGGCCGTGCGTCGGGAACCCGCGCGGCGTGTAGACCTGCAGGAACCGGAACGACTCGTCGGCCCAGAGCTCCACGCCGCGGCCGTCGGGCGAGGTGAGGCCATGGCGGCTGGTGCCGCCCTCGACGCGGACGTCGCCGTAGCCGGTGTTGAGGTCGAGCTCGCCGACGACGCGGCCCTCGCGCAGGTCCTCGTCGGCGCCGTCGACGGGGTGGTCGGCCACGGGGATCAGCGCGTCGTCCACCTCGGACCACGTGTCCGCGCGGACGGTGAGCGTGAGGTCCGCGGAGGGCACGCCGCCGATCGCGAGGTAGGGGTGGGCGCCGACCGCGACGGGGGCCGAGCCGTCCGAGTCGTTGCGGATCCGGTGGGTCACGACGAGGCCGTCGTCGGTGAGCCGGTAGGTGACGGAGGTGTCGAGCAGGAACGGGTAGCCGTGCTGCGGGAAGACTGTGGCGGAGAGGGTGACGCGGTCGTCGGCGCGGTCGGACGCGGTGTAGCCGGTGTTGCGGAGGAGGCCGTGCGAGGCGTTGCCGAGCGACGGCTCGGTGACGTCGAGCGCCTGGGCCTTCCCGTCGAGGTCGTAGCGGGCGCCGCGGATCCGGTTCGGCCACGGCACGAGGACCATGCCGGCGCCCATCGGGGCCACGACGTCCTCGCCGTAGGGCTCGACGAGGTCGACGCCGTCGAGGGTCAGGCCGCGGATGGCGGCCGCGAGCTGCACGACGGTGGCGCGGAGCTCGCCGGACGGGCCGGCGTGGACGAGGTGGTGCTGCTCTCCGGTGACGGGTCTCATGGGATCCACGTTACGACCGCCGGGCCGCGGACGCGCCGCCCGCCCGGACGACGCGCAGCCCTGAGTCGCGCAGGCGCTCGACCTCGCGCGGATCCGCGTCGGCGTCCGTGAGCAGCGTGTCGATCAGGTCCAGCGGCGCGACGGATCCGAGGTGCGTGCGCCCGAGCTTGGTCCCGTCCGCGACGACCACGGTGCGCGCGCTCGCGGCGACCATACGCCGCTTCACCTCGGCCTCGGGCAGGTTGACGTTCGTGACGCCCCGGTCGACGTCGACGCCGTTGCCGCCGATGAACGCGATGTCCGGGTGCAGGCGGTCGAGCACGACGCCGGCGAGCGGATCCACGAGGCTGTGCTGCAGCGCCCGGAGCGTGCCGCCCGTCACGACCACCGTGAACCGCGGCATCGCGCGCTCGAGCTCCAGCGCCAGCGTGAGCCCGTTCGTGATCACCGTGACGTCGACGAGGTCCTCGCGGGCGACGAGCGCGCGGGCCACCTGGAGCGTCGTGCTGCCGACGTCGAGCAGGACGCTCTGGCCGCTCTCGACGAGGTCGGCGGCCGCGCGGCCGATGGCGCGCTTGGCGTCGGCGGCCGACTCGAGCGTCACCTCGAGGCTCTGCTCGCGCGCCCCGAGGCCGGACCGGAGGACCGCGCCGCCGTGCACGCGCTGGACGGCGGCGGAGTCGGCGAGCGCGTCGAGGTCGGCGCGGATCGTGACCGCCGAGACCCCGGCGTCGGCTGCGAGCTCGGCGACGGTCGCGAAGCCGCGGTCGGCGAGCCGCTCGAGGATGCGCGCACGGCGGGTCGCCGCGGGGACGGATGCGGAGTCGTCGGCCATGCGGCGAGCCTCCCGCACGCGCTTGCCGGAACGCAAGCCGGCCCTTTCGCGGACGCAGATCCGAGCCCTGAGAGCCCGTAGGATCGGGGGATCATGCATGCCGACCAGACCGTCACGACGTCGCCGTCCGGGATCACGCAGCGCCGCACGCTGCTGTCCGACGGCCGCGAGCTCGTCTACTTCGACGACGCCGACACGACCCTCCCGCCCGAGCGCGCCGCCGACGCCCGCCCCGCCGCGCCCCGCCCGCCCACCGCGACGATGCGGCAGGACGTGCTCACGGGCGAGTGGGTCTCCATCGCGGCCGCCCGCCAGAACCGCGCGTTCCTGCCGCCGGCGGAGCTGGATCCCCTCGCCCCGGCGAGCGCGACGAACCCGTCCGAGATCCCGAGCATGTACGACGTCGCGGTGTTCGAGAACAAGTCGCCGTCGTTCGGGCCCGCGCTCGCGGACACCGCGGGCGTCGACGCCCCGGTGGACGACGACGACCTCACCGCCATCGGCCTGGAGCGCACCCGCACCTCGGTCGGCCGGTGCGAGGTCGTCTGCTTCAGCCCCGAGCACACCGGCTCGTTCAGCGGCCTCACGCCGTCGCGCGCCCGCACCGTGGTGGAGGCGTGGGCCGAGCGCACGCGCGCCCTCTCGGCGATGCCCGGGATCCGGCAGGTGTTCCCGTTCGAGAACCGCGGCGAGGCCATCGGCGTGACGCTGCACCACCCGCACGGGCAGATCTACTCGTACCCCTACATCACCCCGCGCACGCGACGGCTGGTGGAGTCGATCGAGCGGTTCGGCCCGGGCCTGTTCCAGCGGATCCTCGAGACCGAGCAGGCGTCCGAGCGCGTCGTGCTCCGCGGCGAGCACTTCACGGCGTTCGTGCCGTTCGCGGCGCGCTGGCCCGTGGAGATCCACATGCTCCCCCACCGCCACGTGCCCGACCTCGCCGAGACGACCGCGGCCGAGCGCGACGAGCTCGCGACGATGTACCTGCGGCTGCTGCAGGGGATCGACCGGCTGTACGACACCCCGACGCCGTACATCTCCGCCTGGCACCAGGCGCCGGTGGACGCGCACCGCGACGAGATCCGGCTGATGCTGCAGATCACGTCGCCGCGCCGCGCAGCGGACAAGCTCAAGTTCCTGGCCGGATCCGAGGCGGCCATGGGCGCCTGGATCGGCGACGTGCCGCCGGAGAAGGCGGCCGAGATGATCCGGAAGGCAGTGGAGGACGCATGACCGACATCCGAGACGACGTGCGCGAGGGATTCCGCGCCCGCTTCGAGCGCGAGCCGCACGGCGTGTGGTCCTCGCCCGGGCGCGTGAACCTCATCGGCGAGCACACCGACTACAACGAGGGCTTCGTGTTCCCGTTCGCGATCGACCGCCGTACGGTCATCGCGCTGGCTCCGCGGGACGACGACCGGATCCGCCTGGCGAGCTCCTTCTCGGATGAGGTCGTGGAGGCGCGCCTCGCCGACCTCACGGGCGAGCGCATCGAGGGCTGGCAGGCCTACCCGCTGGGCGTCGCGTGGGCGCTCGGCCAGCGCGGGGCCGACCTCGCGGCCGTGCCCGGCTTCGACGTGTTCATCGACAGCGACGTGCCCGTGGGCGCGGGCCTGTCGTCGTCGGCGGCGCTCGAGGGATCCATCGCCCTCGCGCTCGACGACATCTGGCGTCTCGGCCTCGACCGGCCGACGCTCGCCGCGGTGGGGCAGCTCGCCGAGAACGAGATCGTGGGCGCGCCGACCGGGATCATGGACCAGTCCGCGAGCCTCCTCGGTCAGCAGGACGCGGGCGTGTTCCTCGACTGCCGCTCGCTCCAGGCGGAGGTCATCCCGCTCGGGCTCGAGGCGGCCGGCCTCACCATCGCCGTGATCGACACGCACGTCGCCCACGCGCACGCCGACGGCGGCTACCGCGCGCGGCGTGAGTCGTGCGAGCAGGGCGCGCGCCTCATGGGCGTCCCGTCGCTGCGCGACCTCACGGTCGACGACCTCGTGCGCGCCCGCGAGGTGCTCGACGACGAGACGTTCCGCCGTGTGCGCCACATCGTCACCGAGAACCAGCGCGTGCTCGACACCGTACGGGCACTCCGCGAGGAGGGGCCGCGCGCCATCGGCGAGCTGCTCGACGCGAGCCACCGCTCCATGCGCGACGACTTCGAGATCAGCGTCCCGGAGCTCGACCTCGCGGTCGAGGTCGCGCAGAACGAGGGCGCGATCGGCGCGCGGATGACGGGCGGCGGCTTCGGCGGATCGGCCATCGCGCTGATCGACGTCGACTCGCTGTCGCGCCTGCAGGTCGCGATCGACGGCGCGTTCGCGGAGCACGGCTACACGGGGCCGACCGTCTTCACGGTCACGCCGTCGGACGGGGCGAAGGCGGAGGAGTAGCGCGGGCGCCGCTCCGGCGGCGCCCCTAGGCTCGGCGGCATGCGACCACCCGCGGGCCTGACCGAGATCATCGACGACCTGGACGATGCCGTCCGCGAGATCGCGCCGGCGCTGTCCGCGTGGTTCCCGGCGTCCACCCACCCCGGCGGCTTCGCGTGGGAGGCGGCGACCGGGCAGCTGCCCGAGCGGATCGCCGTGGTCCGCGACGCGGCGGGCGCGCTGATCGGCTGGGCCGCCTGCTCCGAGGACGACGCGCGCCTCGAGTGCGCCCCCGGCGACGACGGCACGACGGACCTGCTGGCCGCGTGGCTGCTCGATGCTGCCGGGGACGCGCGCGTCAGCGTGGCCGTGCACCGCGGGCAGGAACGGCTGCGCGGGATCCTCTCGGCACGCGGCTTCGTCGACGAGGCCGTCCCGCTCGCCGGGCTCCGCCACGCCGCCCGCCACACGGGTGCGCGGCCGCCCGAGGGCTACCGCATCCGCCCGGTCGAGGAGGGCGAGGAGCAGGCGAAGGTCGACGCTCACCGCCGGGCATGGAAGCCGGTCGAGCTGCCCTTCACCGACGGATCCGGCGACGGCATCGACCCGGCCGCCGAGAGCCGCTTCGACGCGGACGGCTACGCGGCCATGCGGGCCGCTGCCGTGTACCGGCGCGAGCTCGACCTCGTGATCGAGGCTCCGGACGGATCGCTGGCCGGCACCTGCACGGCCTGGCTCGACCCGGCGAGCGGCTGGGCGGAGCTCGAGCCGCTCGGCATCGTGCCCGCGCACCGCCGCCGGGGCCTCGCGCAGATCCTCGCGCTCGACGTCTGCCGCCGGGTCCGCGAGCTGGGCGGGAGCGACGTCTTCATCAACGCCTCGCCGCTCCCCTACTACCGGGCGCCGTGGGACGCGTACGTCGCCGCGGGCTTCGCGCCGTTGGACCGGGGCGCGCGGATGCGCCGCCCGGCCTGACCCGCCTGGCCCCGCGGCCTACCCTGGCGGCATGACCGTCGATCCCCAGGCCACCGTCCGCGCGCTCCCCGGATCGCCCGCGCCCGACATCGCGCCCGACGCCCTCGTGGCTGCGGGCGCGCGCGTCGTCGGGCGGGTGACGCTCGGCGCGGGATCCAGCGTCTGGTTCAACGCCGTGCTGCGCGCGGAGGCCGCGGACATCCGGATCGGCGCGGGCTCGAACCTGCAGGACAACGTCAGCTGCCACGTCGACGCGGGCTTCCCGCTCACGGTCGGCGAGGGCGTGAGCGTCGGCCACAACGCCGTGCTGCACGGCTGCACGATCGAGGACGACTGCATCGTCGGCATGTCCGCCACCGTGATGAACGGCGCCGTCGTCGGCCGGGAGTCGCTCCTCGCCGGCGGCACGGTCGTGCTCGAGGGGCAGGTGGTCCCGCCGCGCTCGCTCGTCGCGGGCGTGCCCGGCAAGGTGCGGCGCGAGCTCACCGACGAGGAGGTCGCAGGGCTGCGCGCGAACGCGGACCACTACGTCGAGAACGCGCGGCTGCACGCGGGCGCGATCCCGACGCCGGCGGTGCTCCTGGGCGCAGAGCGGTCCGCGGCCCCTGGACGCGAGGAGGGGACGGCCTGACCGGCCGTCCCCTCCCGCAGAGCCGCCGCGCGGACGCGGCGAGCGCCGTCAGCCGCGGAGCTCCTCGGCCAGGCGCGCGTCGCGCTCGGCGGCCAGTACCACGTTCACCAGCAGCATCGCCCGGGTCATCGGCCCGACCCCGCGCGGGTTCGGCGACAGGTGCCCGGCGACCTCGGCGACGGAAGGATCCACGTCGCCGGTCAGGCGCGCCTTGCCGGTCTCCGGATCCACGACGCGCGTGATGCCCACGTCGAGCACCGCGGCGCCCGGCTTCACCCACTCCGGCTTGATCAGCCCCGCGACGCCCACGGCCGCGACCACGATGTCCGCCCGGCGGACCTCCTGCTCGAGGTCGCGCGTGCGGGAGTGCGTGAGCGTGACGGTGGCGTCGAGGCCCTTCCGCGTGAGAAGCAGGCCGAGCGGCCGCCCGACCGTGAGCCCGCGGCCGACGACGACCACGTGCTGCCCGGCGATGGGCACGTCGTAGCGCTGGAGCATCTCGACGATGCCCGCGGGTGTGCACGGCAGCGGCGACGTCAGCTCGCCCTGCACCCCGAGCACGAGGCGCCCGAGGTTCGTCGGGTGCAGTCCGTCGGCGTCCTTCGACGGGTCGATGAGCTCGAGCATCGCGTTCTCGTCGATGCCCGCCGGGAGCGGCAGCTGCACGATGTAGCCCGTGACCGCCGGATCCGTGTTGAGACGCTCGATCGCGGTCCGCACGTCGGCCTCGGAGGCGTCAGCCGGGAGGTCCACGCGGATCGACTCGATGCCGACCTCGGCGCAGTCGCGGTGCTTGCCGGCGACGTAGGAGCGGGATCCCGGGTCGTCGCCCACGAGCAGCGTGCCGAGGCCGGGGACGAGGCCCTGCTCGCGGAGCGCGCGGATGCGCACGGCGAGCTCGGACTTGACGGCCGACGCGGTCGCGACGCCGTCGAGCACGACCGCCGTCACTGGGTGAGGCCCTCGTAGAGCGGGAAGCCGTCCGTCAGCGTCTGCACGCGCGTGCGGAGGGCGGCGAGGTCGCTGCCCGGCTTCAGGGTCTCGGCGATGATGTCCGCCACCTCGGTGAACTCCGTCTCGCCGAAGCCGCGGGTCGCGAGCGCCGACGTGCCGATGCGGACGCCGGACGTGACCATCGGCGGCCGCGGGTCGAACGGCACCGAGTTGCGGTTGACCGTGATGCCGACCTCGTGCAGCGCGTCCTCCGCCTGCTTGCCGTCGATGGGCGAGTTCCGCAGGTCGGCCAGGACGAGGTGCACGTCGGTGCCGCCCGTGAGCACCGAGACGCCGGCCTCGGTGGAGTCGGCCGCGACGAGGCGCTCGGCCAGGATCTGCGCGCCCTGGACGGTGCGGCGCTGCCGGTCGGCGAACTCCTCGGTCGCCGCGATCTTGAACGCCGTGGCCTTGGCGGCGATGACGTGCATGAGCGGCCCGCCCTGCTGGCCCGGGAAGACGGCCGAGTTGAGCTTCTTGGCGAGCGCGGTGTCGCGGCTGAGGATCACGCCGGACCGGGGGCCCGCGAGGGTCTTGTGCACGGTGGAGGAGACGACGTCCGCGTACGGGACGGGCGAGGGGTGGACGCCCGCGGCGACGAGGCCCGCGAAGTGCGCCATGTCGACCCAGAGCTTCGCGCCGACCTCGTCGGCGATCGACCGGAACGCGGCGAAGTCGAGGTGGCGGGGGTACGCCGACCAGCCGGCGATGATGACCTGCGGCCGGTGCTCGAGCGCCTTCTGGCGCACGACGTCCATGTCGATGAGGAAGGTGTCGGGATCCACGCCGTACGCGGCCGCGTCGTAGAGCTTGCCGGAGAAGTTGAGCTTCATGCCGTGCGTGAGGTGGCCGCCGTGGGCGAGCTCGAGGCCGAGGATCGTGTCGCCCGGCTGCGCGATGGCGGCGAGGACGGCGGCGTTGGCGGTGGCGCCCGAGTGCGGCTGGACGTTCGCGAACTCGGCGCCGAAGAGGCTCTTCGCGCGGTCGATGGCGAGCTGCTCGGCGACGTCGACGAACTCGCATCCGCCGTAGTAGCGGCGGCCCGGGTAGCCCTCCGCGTACTTGTTGGTGAGCACGGACCCCTGGGACTGCAGCACCGCGCGCGGCACGAAGTTCTCGCTGGCGATCATCTCGAGGGTGCCGCGCTGGCGGCCGAGCTCCTGCTCGAGGACCGCAGCGATCTCCGGGTCGACCTCGGAGAGGGGGGCGTTGAAGGACGGGTCGACGGGCATGGGACTCCTTGTGCACGGTGGACGAGCGGATGCGTCGTGGCCCAGGCGTACGGCCACCAACCGTGTGAGTCGCTCCCCGATGGTGACCCATCCGAACGCCAGTCGCGACGGGTCCGATCCTACCCGGGCGGGCGCGCGCACGCGAGGCGCGCATCCGCACCCGCCGGGCGGCGCGCTGGCCGCCCGGCGATGGGATCCGATGTGCGCGAACGGTTTGGGGGGTGACGCGTCCCCGCCGCCCGTAGGATCGAGGGGTCGGGCGACGGTGCCCGCGCGATGCGGAGGAAGGACCGAGCATGGGGAGCGCAGCGCTCACGACCGATCCCGCGGCAGGCGGGCATGACCGCGACGACGCGCGCGACGACGGCACGACGGACACCCACGCTGGCGCCCCCGACGCGCCCCCGGTGGATCGCGACGCCCTCGCCGCCGACCTGCGCCCGCTCGTGGGCGACGACGCCGACGCCCTCGCCGACGCGCTGGCCGCCGACCTC
>NZ_QWGT01000014.1 GCF_003576405.1 Clavibacter lycopersici | reverse complement strand
GACGCTCTCCGCCGGATCCGCGGCCGCCACCGCGGGCCCCGGCGGGATGCCGGGCGGCGCGGCGGGCGGCGCGGCGGGCGGCGCGGGCGGCGGCTTCGGCGGCCCACAGGTCGCCGCGGCCACGACCGACGTGGTGCTGCAGGCGCCCGTCACGGTGTCCGTGATCCTCGTCGCCGTCGGCCTGTCCGTGCTCGGCGGCCTCCTCGCCGGCGGCGTCGGCGGATGGCGCGCCTCCCGGCTCCGCCCGGCCGAGGCGCTGCGCTCCATCGCCTGACCCGCACGAATCTGCACATCCACCGCACATCCACCGCACCGGAAGGACCACCATGTACACGCTCCACGACGTCCGCAAGACCTATCGCCAGGGTGCGACCGCCGTCACCGCCCTCGAGGGCGTCACCCTCGAGATCCCCGACGGCCAGCTCGTCGCCATCCAGGGCCCCACGGGCGGCGGCAAGTCGACGCTGCTCCAGATGCTCGGCGCGCTCGACCGCCCCACCTCCGGCACCGTGACCCTCGGCGGCGACGACCTCTCCACCGCGGGCGACCGCCGGCTCGCGGAGGTGCGCGCCACGCAGATCGGCTTCGTGTTCCAGGGCTTCAACCTGATCCCGACCCTCAGCGCGCGCGAGAACGTCGAGACCGCGCTCGAGCCGATGCGCGTCGCGACCCCCGAGCGGCGGGAGCGCGCGACCGCCGCGCTCGAGCTCGTGGGGCTCGGCGACCGCGCCGACCACCTCCCGTCGCAGCTCTCGGGCGGCCAGCAGCAGCGCGTCGCGATCGCCCGCGCGCTCGTGAAGGAGCCGACCGTGCTCCTCGCCGACGAGCCCACGGGCAACCTCGACGAGGGGACGCGCGACGAGATCATGGACCTGCTCGAGGGCCTGTGGCGGGACCGCGGGCTCACGCTCGTGCTCGTCACGCACGACTCCGCGGTGGCCCGGCGGGCGGAGCGGCGGCTGCACATCGCGCGCGGCCGCGTCACCGAGGTGCAGGCGGCGACGCTCCTGTCGCGCTGATCCCTGGATCCACCCCCGGACGACGACGGGCCCGGCGCGTGGTGCGCCGGGCCCGTCGTGTCGTGCGTTCCGTGCCGGAGGGCTAGTGCTTGTCCTCCGTGGCGCGCGTCACGGTCTCGCCCTCGACCGTCGCGCGGTCCTTCTTCTGCTTGTCGCCGCGGGTCTTCGCGAGGCTCGCGACGGTGGCGACCGTGATGGTCGCGCCGATGAAGAGCAGCGAGAACCAGATCGGGATCTCGGGCGCCCACAGCATCGGCTCGCCGCCGTTGATGAAGGGCAGCTCGTTGACGTGCATCGCGTGCAGCACGAGCTTCGCGCCGATGAACGCGAGGATGACCGCGAGGCCCTGCGACAGGTACACCAGGCGCTCGAGCAGGCCGCCGATGAGGAAGTACAGCTGGCGGAGGCCCATCAGCGCGAAGGCGTTCGCGGTGAACACGATGTACGCCTCGTTCGTGAGGCCGTAGATCGCGGGGATCGAGTCGAGCGCGAACACCAGGTCGACGAAGCCAATCGCGATGACGCACAGCAGCAGCGGGGTGACGAAGCGCTTGCCGTCGATCTTCGTGGTGAAGCGGTCGCCGACGAACTCGTCGTGGACGGGGAGGATCCGGCGGGCGATGCGCACGAACATGTTGTCCGCCGCGTTGCCGCCGTGGTCGCCCTTGAGCTGCTGGTACGCGAGCACGAACAGCAGCGCGCCGAAGATGTAGAAGACCCAGGAGAAGTTCTCGATGAGCGCGGCGCCCAGCGCGATGAAGCCGGCGCGCATGATCAGCGCGATGACGATGCCGATCATCAGCACCTTCTGCTGGTACTTCCGCGGCACCGCGAACCCGGTCATGATCAACAGGAACACGAAGAGGTTGTCGATCGACAGGGCCTTCTCCGTGAGGTAGCCCGCGAAGTACTCGCCGCCGTAGCCCCAGCCGCTGGTGAAGCCGATGCCGACGCCGAAGATCAGCGCGAGGCCGATGTAGAAGGCCGACCAGCGGGCGGACTCGCCGATGGTGGGCTCGTGCGGCTTGCGCACGTGGGTGAAGAACTCGTAGACGAAGAACGCGATGGTGACCGCGATCGTGATGAGCCAGGTGGTCGTGGTGATGTTCACGGGGGTCTCCGGTGATGAGGCCGACGGGAATCGGGGACGGCTAGGTGGCGCGCGGACGCGTCCATGATCCCATGCGGGATCTCCTCACACCGGGGAAATAGCTGCGCCTACGCTCCGCGGATCGTCCGAGCCGCCGGCCGTCGGCCGCCGCGTCAGGTCAGGCTCGGCGCCTCGAACGGGTACGCGACGTACGCGAAGCGGCGCGAGTCGGGCGCCCAGCTCGTGACGTTGATGGCGCCCTGGCCGCCGGGGAACGCCGCGAGGTCGCGCGTGCGGTGGCTCTGCCGGTCGATGACGCGGAGGATCACGTCGTGGTCCGCCGGGTGGCCGAGCGTGCCGGGCGGGAAGCTCAGGTAGACGATGTGCTCGCCGTCGGGCGACGGGTGCGGGAACCAGTTGACGCGCTCGTCGGACGTGAACTGATGCGAGTCGGTTCCGTCGGTGCGCATCGTGAACAGCTGCGCGTGGCCCGGGAGGTCGGATCCGCGCTCGGAGTTGTAGTAGAGCCACCCGCCGTCGGGCGAGAACTCGGCGCCGTCGTCGGGGAAGCCGTCGTCCGTGATCTGCGTCGTGGGGCCGCCGTCCACGGGCACGAGGTGGATGTTCGTGGTCCACTCGCCGCGCGCGTCGACCTGGCCGCCGATGACGCTGAGCATGGAGCCGTCGGGCGAGACGCCGTGCAGGTAGTTCTTGAACCCGAGCGCCGGATCCCGGTCGGCCGTGATCCGCCGGCCCTCGCCGCCCGCGCCGTCGTTCCACGGGATGGCGTAGAGGTGGCCGTCGCGGCCGGAGACGTACACGTGGGCGCCGTCGGGCGAGATGACGTGGTCGTTGTTGATGGGCGGGACGCCGCCGAGGTCGACCGCCTGGAAGTCGACGGCGGGCTCGGGGAGGTCGGGATCCGGCTCTTCGGCGTCGGGCGCGGGCAGCCGCCACAGCCCGCCCTCGGCGTTGACGACGAGCCAGCGGCCGTCGGGCGTCCAGTTCGGCGCCTCGATGTGGAGCACGGCCGACTCGGCGACCATGCGCTCGGCACCCGTCTCGACATCGAGGACGAGGAGGCGGGCCAGCTGTCCGTCGCGCAGCGTCACGCGGTGGATCCCGCGGTGCTGTCGGTGCCGGGCGCGTCGTCGCGGTTGTTCGCGAACGCCGAGTCGAACAGGTTGTCGGGCGTCGGCCAGAGGAGGGAGCGCACCTGCGCGAGGGCGTCGGGTGCTCCGTGCAGGCGGTCCATCCCCGCATCCTCCCACTCGACCGAGACCGGGCCGTCGTATCCGATGCTGCGGAGCGCCCGGAACGCGCGCTCGAAGGGCACGTCGCCGTGGCCGACCGAGACGAAGTCCCAGCCGCGGCGAGGGTCGCCCCAGCCGAGGTGGGATCCGAGCCGGCCGCCGCGGCCGTTCGAGGTGCTCACCTTCGTGTCCTTCGCGTGCACGTGGTAGATCCGGTCGGCGAAGTCGAGGAGGAAGCCCACCGGGTCGATGTCCTGCCACATCATGTGGCTCGGATCCCAGTTGAGGCCGAAGCCGGGGCGGTGCCCGATGGCATCGAGCGTGCGGCGGGTGGTCCAGTAGTCGTAGGCGATCTCGCTCGGGTGGACCTCGAGCGCGTACCGCACGCCCTCGTCGTCGAACACGTCGATGATCGGGTTCCAGCGGTCGGCGAAGTCCTGGTAGCCAGCGTCGATGACCGATGCGGGCACGGGCGGGAACATCGCGACGTACGGCCAGATGCGGGATCCGGTGAAGCCCGTCACGCGCGTGACCCCGAGGCCCGCGGCCGCCTTCGCCGTCAGCTTCAGCTCCTCCGCCGCGCGCTGGCGCACGCCCTCGGCCTGGCCGTCGCCCCACACCTTCGAGCGCAGGATCGCCTGGTGCCGGAAGTCGATGGGGTCGTCGCACACGGCCTGGCCGGTGAGGTGCTGCGAGAGCGCCGACACCTGGAGGCCGTGGCGCTCGAGGATCTCGAGCCGCCCGCGGAGGTAGGCCGGGTCATCGGCCGCGCGCCACACGTCGAGGTGCTCGGCAGAGCACGCGATCTCGAGGGCGTCGAAGCCCCAGCCGCTCGCGAGCCGGGCGACCTCCTCCAGCGGCAGGTCGGCCCACTGGCCGGTGAAGAGCGCTACGGGGGTGGTGATCTGGGGCATGGTTCCCTCTCGTCGACGGTGACGGTGCGGTGCGTGCGGCGCATGCGGTGCGTGCGGTGGCGCGGCCCGGTGACGGCGCGCGGGATCCACGCTACACACCGGGCCGCGCCCGCTCACGGGTGGGCGTCAGCGAAAGTTCGCCGACTGCGTGCGCTGGTAGCCCGCGAGGGTGATGCCGCCGAGGAGCACCGCCCACGCCGCGAGGAGGATCAGCGGGATCCCCGTCGCCGCCGCGTCGTGCCGGGCGGCGGCGCTCGTCAGCGTGCTCCACGCGCCCGTGGGCAGCAGCACCGTGAGCGACTCCCAGGGCGTGCCGCTCGTGTCGCCGCCCGTGAACAGGCCGCCGGCGAACGACAACGGCAGGTACACGAGGTTCGCGAGGCCGAGCGCGCCGCGGGCGGGGAACCAGTAGCCCATCGCGAGCCCGAGCAGCGCCATCGGCACGGCGCCGGCGACGACGGCGAGCGCGACGGATCCGAGCGTGGGCGCGTCCACCCGGACGCCGCCCGCGAGGATCCCGACCGCCACCACCGGGATCACGAACGCCACCCCGAAGACGCACGCGACCGTGAGCTTGGCGGCGAGCCGGATCCACGCGGGCACGGGCGCCGTGAACAGCCAGCGCTCCCACGGTGATTCGCGGGCCGACGCGACGCCGACCCCGAACTGGAAGGTGACCGTGCCGAGCACCGAGAAGAGCACGTAGCCGAGCAGCACGCTCAGCCGCGCGCTCGGCGGACCGCCCTGCGGCAGGCCGACGACCGCGTAGATGAGCACGGGGTACGCCAGCAGCGGGAGGACGAAGGCCGGCATGCGCGCGTTCTGCGCGAGCTCGCTCACGACGTGGGCGCGGTAGATCGCGAGCCGCCGCCGGGCGGTGAGGCGGGGCGGGGTGGTCGTCGCGGTCATCGGGTGCATCCCACGGGTTCCGTGTCGCGCGACGGATCGGCGGGGAGATCGGACGCGCCACCCGCCAGCACGCGCTCCACGATCTCGCCCAGCCCGGGCTCGACGACCGTGATGGCCGGTCGCGTGACGGCGGCGAGCACGAGCCCGGCGACGACGTCCGAGCGGTCGGTGTCGATGACCCACCGGATCCGCTCGCCCCCGCGGGGCTCCTCCCCCGCCTCGGGCACCGCGCCGGACGACCGCAGGCGCCGCGCCTCGGCGGCGGTCGCGTCGAAGCCGACCCGACGCACGCCCGCCAGCCCGCGGAAGTCGGCGGCGGTCCAGTGGCCGACGACGCGGCCGTGGTCGAGGCAGACGACGGTGTCGGCGAGCGCCGCGACCTCCTCCATGTCGTGCGACGCGAGGAGCACCGTGCGCCCGGAGTCGCGGACCGCGGCGATGGCGTCGCGCACGGCGGCACGCCCCGGGATGTCGAGCGCCGCGGACGGCTCGTCGAGCACGACGACGGGCGTCCCCGCGCCGACCACGCACGCCAGCGCGACGCGGCGTCGCTCGCCACCGCTCAGGCCGCCGGTCTGGCGCGACGCGAGGCGGTCCAGGTCGAACCGGTCGATCGCCGCGGCCGGCGTGAGGGCGTCGGCGTGCGGCACGAGGGCGAGCGCCAGCACCTCGCGCACCGTGAGGTACTCGGGGAACGCGAGCGCCTGCGGCATCACCGCGACCAGCGCCGCCGTGGGGCCGCCGCGACGCACGTCGTGCCCGAGCACGCGCGCCCGTCCCGCATCCGGGCGGCGGGTGGCGGTCAGCACGTCGATGGCCGTGGTCTTGCCGGATCCGTTCGGCCCGAGCAGGGCGTGCACGAGCCCCGGCGCGAGGGAGAAGGACGCGGAGTCGAGCGCCCGCGTCCGGCCGAAGGTGCGGGTGATCCCGTCGAGCTCCACCGCGTCAGTCATGGGACGCCTCCTCCCGGGCGAGGCGCCGGGCGCCCGGCTCCGCGCCGCCGAACGAGATCGCGTAGAGGGAGGACTGCGTGACCCCGTCGAGACCGAGCACCCCGTCCAGCTCGTGGTCCACGAAGCCGACCCAGCCCAGCACCGGCAGCCCGAGCGCGGTCGCGACCAGGAGCGCGTTCTGCCCCACGTGCCCGGCCTCCAGCAGGGTGAGCCGGTAGCCGCGCAGCCCGTACTTGCAGCGCGAGCGCTCGAAGCTGCCCGTGATGACGACGGTCACCGCGGCCGTCTCCGGGATCGGCGCCATGAGCGACGGCGCGGCGCGGCGGAAGCGCGCGAGCCGCCCTTCCCGGTCGAGCCCGGACACGTCGACGAGCGTCTCCTCCAGGGGATCGAGCTGGTGGATCCCCGGCTCGAGCCCCACCACCGACCGCGCGACCACGTGCAGGTCGAGCGGGTACAGCCCGCCGCCCGAGGGCACGAACCGGCCCGGGGTGCCGTCGCCCCGCGGACCGTAGGCGAGCCTGAGCACCGTGGCGAGCTCGGCCAGCTCGACCGGCCGCCCGAGGGTGCGCGGCTCGGCCGAGCGCCGCGCCGCCATCGTGGCGCCCAGCTCGTGCCGCAGCGGGAGCGCGCGCGGCATCGGGACCGCCGGGAGCAGCCGCGGGGCGGAGGTCGCCCCGCCCGGGCCGGCGTCGGCCACGCCCTGCGCCTCCTGCGCCATCTGGTGCGCGTACCGGACGTCGGTCCATCCGGGGTGGGTGATCCGCGTGATCTTCGACGCCTCGTGGAAGTCCTCCGCGGGGTCGCCCGCCGGCCGGTCGACAGCCCCTCCGACGCTGAAGATCGGCCCCACGCTGCCGAGGGAGCGCGCGGATCCGGCGGCGCCGCGATCCGCCGGCGCGGACGGATCCGTCGGGGCCGCCGCCCGGTCGGGGGCGGCGTCGGTCTCGATGGTGCTCATGGGGTCCTCCTGGTGGTTCGGGCGGTGGGCCGGGCGGTGCCGGCGGTGACGCGGACGGGCGCGTGCGCGGGCGCGGGTGCGGGTGCGGTCACGGGAACGGGTGCGGGACGTCGACGAGGTCGGCCGGCCCCTCGAGCGCGGGCCCGTCGCGCCACCGCCGGTACAGGCGCGGGTGACCGAGGAAGCGCGCCGCGTGCACCACGTCGAGCGCCACGAGGTCGGGGCTGAGCGCCCGCACCACGTGGAAGCCCGCGGCGCGCACCTCCGGCGCGGTGATGTCCGCGAGCAGCACCTCGATCCCCTCGCGGTCGAGCCCGGCCACCACCTCGGCCCAGCTGGCCGGGCCCCCGACGGCCGCGACCCGCTCGTCCGACGCGTCGAGGGCAGCGGTGAGGGCGCGTGCAGACGGACGGCAGTGCAGCCGGATGTGGTCCTCGAACTCGACCACGTCCGCCGGGTCGATCGCGGGCTCCGCGAGCAGCCGCAGGCACCAGTTGTGCGTGTGCAGCGCCTCGCGGAGCGCGTTGAGGATCGCCCGGTCGAGCCGGAAGTCGGCCGCGCAGCCCACCGCGACCCCGATCCGGTCGCTGCGCATGACCGCGAGCAGCACGGGCACGTCGGCGGCCGCGTCCAGCACGCGCACCGTGAAGGACGCCCCGAAGCGCCCGCACAGCTCCTCGAGGCGCTCGAGCTCCCGGAGGGTCGCGTCGGTCAGGCGGGGGCTGCCGCGCCAGTCGAACGCCGGGGGCGTGGATCCGCGGAGCCACGTCCGCTGGAACGCGTCGCGCTCGATGAGCTCGAGCACCGCGCGGCCGGCGGCGAAGCCGAAGTGCGGCCCCGCCGCGACGCCGGACGAGGTCGCCGGCTCGACGTGCGGCTCCCGGTGCCCGTCCGCCCGGTGCGGGTCGTCGAACACCACGAGCTGCGCGGGCACGTGCACGGTCGCGCCCCGGTGCAGGGAGCGCGCCGGCATCCAGGTCAGGAGGTCGCCCGGCTCCGCGCGCTCGTAGTGGAAGGACGGATCCTCGCGCTGCGTCGGGTGGAAGCGCTGGAAGGCGTCCGGCCCCACCTGACGCGCGTCGGCGCCGAGCGGCGCCCGGAAGCCGCCGGGCGCTCCCGCGAGCGACATGCGCTCGACCGCCTCGCCGATGCAGGAGCGTCGCGCCTCCAGCCGGGAACCGCCCGGCCCCATGCTGAAGCGCTCCGACGCCGTGCCGGTGAGGAACTCCGTGTCGGCGGACCGGCCCGAGTAGAGCGCGTCCGGGATGGCGTCGGGCGTGAACGCCATGGGATGCGCGTGCTCGACGAGCCCCGTGTACGGGCTGACGACGCCCGCCCCGCCGCGGCTCATGCCCGCCACGGCGAGACGACGCCCGCGTAGGGGCGGGGACCGCACGTGCCGCACCGTGCGACCCGGAACACGGCGTGCGCCTCGGCCTCCATGACCTTGGGCTCGATCACGAGCACGGTGCTGGCGACCAGCCAGTCGTGGGCGTGGATCCACCGGGCGGCGTAGCGCGCGGCGAACCCGGCCGTGATGGCGTCCAGGCTCGGGTCGCGCGGCACGACGGCGACCGCGTCGGCCGCCGCGGCGTGGTCCGCGGCGAACGGCGTGGTCGACGCCCAGCGCAGCGCGACGCACTCGAGGCACGGCCCCTCGTCGGGCACGACCACCGGCCCGACGAGCTGGAACCGCCCGTCGAACGGGTGCACGGGGAGCCAGGGCCGCCCGGCCGCGTGCAGGCGCGCGCCGACGTCGCGGAGGACGGACCGGGATCCGGCGGCGATGACCAGGTCGGCGTCGGCCTCGTCGCCGAGCTCGGCCGACGGGAGGGCCTCCGCCAGCCCCGTGAGGAGGGACGGGATCATGTCGCCCACGAGCGCCACCCGGGCGGGCGAGGCGGGGTCGCGCACGGGGCCGAGCCCGGTGCGGTCGCCGCCGTTGCGCCGCGCCTCGTCGAGGACGTGCGCGAGCTCGTCGGGCACGGATCCCGCGGAGCCGGTCGGCGCCCCCACCACGACGTCGCGCAGCACGAGCTCGTCGACCAGGCGGGCCACGGCGGGGGCATGGGCGGCGAACGCCCGGTCGACGTCCGCGCGGGTGAAGGGACGGGAGAGGAGTCGCGACACCGCGGAGACGGCGTCGCCCGAGGGCAGCTGCAGGGAGACCAGCTCGCGACCGCCGAGGAGGTGGAGGGTGTCCTCCACCTCCCCGACGGCGTAGCGGGGACTCACCGAGTACGTGGTCGACGAATCCATGCGCGGGCGATCAGCGAGGCTGCTGGTGGCCGCTGCCGCTCGACGAGCACGTCGTGCTGCAGCACAGGGTGACGTCGCCCATCACGAGCTCCTCCTCCGCGCCGCGGTGCGTGATGGTGAAGCCGAAGGCCTCCGCCAGCAGCGCGTCGGACGCGTCGTGGCCTCCGGCCGCGGGCGCGACCTCGGATGCGGTCGTGCGCGACGGTGCCTGGACCGCCGTCTCCATGAGCAGTGACATTGCCGTTCCTTCCTCTGGGTGGGTGGGACGACGCCTTTCTAGCACAACCCTCCGTGCCCGGGACAGGAACGATCTGCCTGTTGACAACCGCTCCGAGCGGCGGCACGATCCGCCCGCGTCGAGGCCGTCCACGTCGGATCCGACGCGTACCCTGGAGCCCGTGACGGACGAGATGCTGGCCTTCCCCTGGGAGGACGACCTCGCCCCCGCCGCACCCGCGCCGCCTCCTCCCCCGCCGCACCTAACGCGCATCGTGGCCCACTCGTCGGATCGCGTCGCCTGGCTCCGCGCCCGCAGCTTCGGCATCACCGCCACCGACGTGGCGCGCCTCGCGACCGACGCGTCGCTGCAGGCCGTCGCGCTCGAGAAGCTCTACGGATCCGGCTTCGGCGGCAACCGCTACACCGACCACGGCCGCGAGCGCGAGCCGGAGATCGCCCGCTGGGTCGAGGCCGAGCACGGGATCGTGCCGAGCGCGCACCTCTTCCACGCGCCGGGCCAGCGCCGCCACCTCGCCACCCCCGACGGCGTGGGCCTCCGCGCCGACGGGCGCCTCGAGCTCGCGGAGATCAAGACCACCGCGAAGCCGTGGCGCAGCATCCCGCGCAACTACCTGCGCCAGATCTGGTGGCAGCAGTACGTGCTCGGCGCCGAGCGCTCGCTCATCGTCTGGGAGCAGCACGTGGACTTCGTGCCCGTGCACGACATCCCGAAGTGGAAGTGGATCGACCGGGACGAGGCCGAGATCGCCGCGCTCGTGGCGCGCGCGAACGACCTCATCGCGCTCATCGTGCGGATGGCCAACGCGCCGGCCGGAGCCCGCGGGCTGGCCTGAGCCGTTCGTCCCGTCCTCGTTGCGCGCGAGCGCCGCGCGCGAGCGCCCCGCGCATTCTTCTCGCCCGGGGAACACCGCGGAAACACGCCCGACTCACGCGGCGACTTCACTGGACGAGCGGGGGCATCGGTGGGATCCACCACGCCGCCGCGTTCCGAGGAGGGGTCGCACGATGAGCCAGGTCGTCCAGTCGAGAGCCGGCGTCGCCGCCGAGGCCGAGCGGGATCGGGCGGCCGCCGCGGTCGCCCTCGCACCCCACGGGGAGACCATGCGCGCGGTCGTCGTCACGGAGACGGGCGGGCCGGAGGTGCTGCACCTCGCGGACGTGCCGGTCCCGCACCGCCTCGACTCGGAGGTGCTCGTCAAGGTCGTCGCCGCGGGCGTGAACCCCATCGACCTGCGGCTGCGGGCCGGCGAGCCCGGCGGTCCGACGCTCGGCAGCCTCCCCGCGGTGCTCGGCCGCGACTTCAGCGGCGTCGTCGTCGAGTCGCCGTACGAGGACCACGCGCTGCATCCGGGCGACGAGGTGTTCGGCCTCGCCATGGTGCCGCGGATGCCCGGCAGCTACGCCCCCTACATCGCCGTCCCCAGCGTCAGCCTCGCCCGCAAGCCCGCGCGCCTCTCGCACGTCGAGGCCGCGGCGACGCCCGTCAGCGCGCTCACGGCGTGGGGCATGGTCGTCGACATCGGCAAGGCGCACGAGGGCCAGGTCGTCCTGATCCACGCGGGGGCGGGCGGCGTCGGCCACTTCGCGGTGCAGTTCGCCCGGCACTTCGGCGCTCGCGTGGTCGCGACGGGCTCGCCCCGGAACGTCGACTGGCTGGCCGAGCTCGGCGCGGACGAGGTCATCGACCGCACGCAGGTGCGCTTCGAGGACGTGCTCGCCGACGTGGACGTGGTGATCGACCTGGTCGGCAACTGCACGGACGACACCGGCACGCGCTCCCTCCAGGTCCTCCGCCCGGGCGGCCTGCTGGTCAGCGCGCCCGTCCGCGGTTGGCCCACGCTCGTGCAGGACGCCGCCGCGGTGAGCGTGCGCGCCACGCACTACGAGGTCGCGCCCGACGGCCAGACCCTGGCGGTGATCTCGCGCCTGCTGGAATCCGGCGACATCAAGGTCTACGTCGACGAGGTCTTCGACCTGGAGGACGCGGCCGAGGCGCACCGCCACATGGAGAGCGGGCACGCGCGCGGCAAGGTCGTGCTCAACGTGGCGCGCGGCTGATCCGCGTCGCGGCGTCGCGGCAGCGCGTCAGGCGGCTGTGGTCCCGGCCAGCCCCTGCTCCATAACGTGGTCCGTCTCGACCGCGTCGGAGAGCCGGAACGACCGCGTCCCCACGATGCGGAACCCGCTGCGCTCGTAGAAGCGGATGGCGCGGGCGTTGTGCTCGTTGACACCGAGCCAGATCCCGGCCTCCGCGTCCCGCCCGCGCTCGCCCGCGAGCTCGCGCGCGATCCGGAGCGTCTCCGCCATGAGCGGCCGTGCGACGCCGACGCCGTGCGATCCCGCCTCGACGTACACCTTGCTCAGCTCGATCTCCGGCCGGAGCCGCAGGGCGCCGGCCACGTCCGGGTCCGCGGGCGGCGCGGCGACGACCATCGTGTAGCCGACCATCTCCCCGTCGGCCTCGGCGACGACGATCCGGTGCGTCGGATCCGCGAGGTGCGCCCGGAAGCGCGCCGGCGAGAGGACGGTCGCGATGTGGTCCCCGATGGCATCTGCGGTCGTCGTGGGCGGGCACGCCAGCGCGAAGGTGCGGGCAGCGAGCGCGGCCACCTCGTCGGCATCGCCAGGTCCGGCGACGCGGAAGGACGGGACGGCGGGGACGACGGCGGGATCCGGGATGCTCACCCTCCCGAGCCTAGGCAGCGCCGACCCCCGGGGACGACGGAAGGGCCCGCCGAGGCGGGCCCTTCCTGTGCTGCTGGTCGTGCGTGCGCTTCCGCGCGATGGTGCTAGATGGAGTTGACGTCCACCGGGATGCCGGGGCCGAAGGTCGTGGAGACCGTGGCCTTCTGCACGTAGCGGCCCTTCGAGGAGGACGGCTTGAGGCGGACGATCTCCTCGAGCGCGGCGCCGACGTTCTCCGAGAGCTGCTCGGGCGAGAAGCTCGCCTTGCCGACCACGAAGTGGACGTTCGCGTGCTTGTCGACGCGGAACTCGATCTTGCCGCCCTTGATGTCGGACACCGCGCGCGCGACGTCCGGGGTGACCGTGCCGGTCTTCGGGTTGGGCATGAGGCCACGCGGGCCGAGCACCTTGCCGAGACGACCGACCTTGCCCATGAGCTCGGGCGTCGAGACGGCGGAGTCGAACGACGTGTAGCCGCCCGCCACCTTCTCGATGAGCTCGTCGCCGCCGACCTCGTCGGCTCCAGCGGCGATGGCCGCCTCGGCCGCGGGGCCCGTCGCGAAGACGATGACGCGGGCGGTCTTGCCGGTACCGTGAGGAAGGATGACGGTGCCGCGGACCATCTGGTCTGCCTTGCGGGGGTCGACGCCGAGCTTGAGCGCGACCTCGACGGTGCTGTCGAACTTGCTGGAACCGGTCTCGCGCGCGAGCTCGACGGCCTCCGAGGCGGTGTACGCCTTGGTGAGGTCGATCTTCTCGGCTGCGGCCCGGTAGGCCTTTGACTTCGCCATTCGTGTCTCCTGATTCGAGAGTGCGGTTGATGTGAGCCTGGCCGGCTCTCCCGCGTGATGCTGGAGCGGATCCCGGACGGGATCCGCTGAGGTGGTGGAGGCTAGGCCTCGACCGTGATGCCCATGGAGCGGGCGGTGCCGGCGATGATCTTCGCCGCGGCGTCGATGTCGTTGGCGTTGAGGTCGGCCTGCTTCTGCTCGGCGATCTCGCGGACCTGGTCCATCGTGAGCTTCGCGACCTTGACCGTGTGCGGCGTGCCCGAGCCCTTGGCGACTCCGGCGGCCTTCTTGATGAGCTCCGCTGCCGGGGGCGTCTTCAGGATGAACGTGAACGTCCGGTCCTCGTAGACGGTGATCTCGACGGGGATGACGTTGCCGCGCTGCGACTCGGTCTGGGCGTTGTACGCCTTGCAGAACTCCATGATGTTGACGCCGTGCTGTCCCAGCGCCGGCCCGATGGGCGGTGCGGGGTTGGCGGCGCCGGCCTTGATCTGCAGCTTGATCAGACCCGTGACCTTCTTCTTCGGTGCCATTTCTCTTCCTTCTTCTTGATTGCTAGATCGAGCGGGCCGCGCGGCCCGACCGCCTAGAGCTTGGTGACCTGGTCGAAGCTGAGCTCGACCGGGGTCTCGCGCTCGAACAGGGAGACGAGCACCGTGAGCTTGCCGCTCTCGGGCTTGATCTCGCTGATGGAGCCGGGGAGGCCGGCGAACGAGCCCTCCTTGATCGTGATCGTCTCGCCGATCTCGAAGTCGACCTCGGCGGCGACGACGCGCTGCGCCTGGCCGCCCTTGGTGGGCTGGCCCTTGACCTGCGCCACCTCCTTGATCTCGACGAGGCTCTTCAGCATGGAGAAGGCCTCCTCGAAGCGGAGGGGCGTCGGGTTGTGGGCGTTGCCCACGAAGCCCGTGACGCCGGGGGTGTGGCGGACGACCGACCAGCTGTCCTCGTTGAGGCTCATGCGCACGAGCACGTAGCCCGGGATGCGCACGCGGTTGACCATCTTGCGCTGGCCGTTCTTGATCTCGACGACGTCCTCCATCGGGACCTCGATCTGGTAGATGTCGTCCTCCATGTTGAGCGACACCATGCGGTTCTCGATGTTGCTCTTCACGCGGCGCTCGAAGCCCGCGTAGGAGTGGATGACGTACCACTTGCCCGGCTTGGAGCGGAGCTCCTTGCGGAAGTCCTCGTAGGGGTCGACCTCGGCGTCGTCCTCGGACGCCGCCTCGTCGGACGCGGCCTCGTCGGGGACGAGGTCGGCCTCGGCCTCGGCGATGTCCTCGGCGGTGGCGGGCGTGACGTCGGCGGGCTCGAGGGCCTCCTCGGCCGCCTCCTCCTCCGCCTCGTCGTCGGTCGCCTCGACGGCGGCCTCGGCCTCGTCGGGCGAGTCGATGTCGAGCGCGTCCTCGACGATCGCGTCGGCCTCGGGGTCCTCGACGGACTCCATCGCGTCGAGCGCCGCCGTCAGGTCGGTCTCGACGGAGTCGCCCTCGACGTGCAGGGCGGTGTGCTCCGCCGCGTCCGAGCTCTCCTCGGAGGACTCGATGGCGTGGCCCTCCTGGACCTCGTCCACCTCGGAGGACTGCTCCGCCGCGGGGGCGAGGTCGACGTCGTCGCGCTTGCTCTCAGCCAATGGATCTACTTCCCTCGTTCTTCGTCGTGCATTGCCGTTCGTCGTGCCGTGCCGTGCCGTGCTGTGCCGTCCTGCTGACGGGCGCTGGACCGCGTCGACGCGGTCCCGTGGGGGTCCGCCGCGCTCCGGCCGCTCGTGCTCCGCGGCGCTCCGGATCCGTGGATCCCGCGCGCAGCCCGCCCTCCGGCCCGTGCCGCCTCCGCGTGGAGGCCCTGGTGCTAGGCGCCGTTGCCGAACACCACGATGGCGAGGTACCCGAACAGCTGGTCGAGGAGCGAGACGATCACCATCATGACGATGACGAAGGCCAGCACCACTCCCGTGAACGTCAGCAGCTCCTTGCGGGTGGGGGTGACCACCTTCTTGAGCTCCTGCACGACCTGCTTGATGAAGAGCACCAGCCGGGCGAAGGGGTTGCGTCGCGCGTCCCGCTGCTCGCGAGCCTGCGCGACGATCTCCTCGCTCGGCTCGTCGACGATCTTCCGCGCCACGCGTGGGTCCCTTCCTGCATTGCTCGGCTCCGCCCGGAGTTCGGGCGAGCCGCGATGTCACGCGCCCGGGGACCCGTTCCATCTAGCAGGGCGGACAGGACTCGAACCTGCAACCTGCGGTTTTGGAGACCGCTGCTCTACCAATTGAGCCACCACCCTCTGCGTCGACACCCGCCTGCCCTCATGCACCACGACCGTGCGAGCACGGACGGAAGAAGGCGCGGAAGAGCATGGCGGAGATACCGACCCGAACGAGTGTACCAGCATCCGCGGGCACCCGGTCGGGGCGGCCGCCGGACGGGCCATCCGCACCCGCGTGGCGGCGGGCGCGGATCCCTATGCTCACATGCATGGCCGAACCGCAGAGCACCGTCCCCCTCAGCCGCGTCTCCACCCGCATCGGATCCATCGCCGAGTCCGCGACCCTCAAGGTCGACGGCAAGGCCAAGGCCCTGCAGGCCGCCGGACGCCCCGTCATCAGCTTCGCCGCGGGCGAGCCCGACTTCCCGACGCCCGACTACGTGGTCGAGGCCGCCGTCGAGGCCGCGCGGGATCCCCGCAACCACCGCTACACCGCGGCCGCCGGCCTGCCGGACCTCCGCGAGGCCATCGCCGAGAAGACCCGCGTCTCCTCCGGGCTCGACGTCGGCATCGACCGGATCATCGTCACCAACGGCGGCAAGCAGGCCGTCTACCAGGCGTTCCAGACGCTGCTCGACCAGGGCGACGAGGTCCTGGTGCCGACGCCCTACTGGACCACCTACCCCGAGGCGATCCGGCTCGCGGGCGGCGTGCCCGTCGACGTCTTCGCGGGCGCCGACCAGGGCTACCTGGTCACGGTCGAGCAGCTCGAGGCCGCGTGGACCCCGCGCACGAAGGTGCTGCTGTTCGTCTCGCCGTCCAACCCCACGGGCGCCGTCTACTCGCGGGAGCAGACCCGCGAGATCGGCGAGTGGGCCGACTCCAAGGGCCTCTGGGTCATCAGCGACGAGATCTACCAGGACCTCGTCTACGACGGCGCCGAGGCGGCGAGCATCGTCGACGTGGTGCCGGCGCTGGCCGACCGCACGATCCTCGTCAACGGCGTCGCCAAGACGTACGCGATGACGGGCTGGCGCGTCGGGTGGATGGTGGGACCCGCCGACGCCATCAAGGCCGCCGGCAACCTGCAGTCGCACCTCTCCTCCAACGTCTCGAACGTCTCGCAGCGCGCGGCGATCGCGGCGCTCCGCGGGCCGCGCGACACCGTCGACCGCATGCGCGAGGCGTTCGACCGCCGCCGCCGCACGATCGTCGCCGAGCTCGACGCCATCCCCGGCTTCGTCACGCCCACGCCGCAGGGCGCGTTCTACGTGTACCCCGACGTCACAGGCCTCTTCGGCCGCGACATCGACGGCGTCACGCCGACCACCTCGCTCGAGGTCGCCGACGTCCTGCTCGAGAAGGCCGAGGTCGCGGCGGTCCCCGGCGAGGCCTTCGGACCGAGCGGGTTCCTGCGCTTCAGCTACGCGCTCGGCGACGAGGCGCTGCTCGAGGGCGTGCGCCGGATCCGCGACCTGCTGGCCTGATCCGCCGCCCGGCCCGCTGGTCGGCCCCCTAGAGGGAGAGGCCGACCAGCACGGGCTCGGGCTGCAGGATCACGCCGTGCTCGCTCATCACGCGGCCCTGCACGTAGCGCGCGAGGGCGGCGACGTCCTCGGCGGTCGCGGTGCCGCGGTTGGTGAGCGCGAGCGTGTGCTTCGAGGAGACGGCGGCGCCGGAACCCGGCAGCCGGAACCCGCGGCTGACGCCCGAGTGCTCGATGAGCCACGCGGCGCTGAGCTTCACGCCCGCGGGCTCGCGGCGCCGGCGCGCGGCTGCCTCGCGCTCGATCGCGTCGGCGACCTCCCACGCGTCGCCGAGCGGCACGACGAGGTCCTGGGGCGGATCCTCCTGCGGCCAGCGCGGGGCGTCGGCCGGCAGCGTGCGGGCGAACGCGGCGCTGACGATGGGGTTGGTGAAGAAGGATCCCGCGCTCCAGGTGTCGGGATCCGCGTCGTCGAGCACCATGCCCTTGGACGCGCGGAGGGCCAGCACGGTCTCGCGCACGCGGGCCACGGGCACGCGGTCGCCGAGCTCGACCCCGAGCGCGCCGGCGAGCTGCGGGTACGCGACGGGGAGGCCGAGCGCGTCGGGACCCTCCCCGCGGGTGAGCGCGAAGTCGACCGACAGCACGACGCCGACGCGGCCGCGCTTGAGCGACGACGTGCGGTAGCCGAGGCCGAGGTCCGCGGCGCCCAGCCGCTCGACCTCGCCGGTCTCGTAGTCCAGGAAGTCGATGCCCTCGAGGACGTCGGCGACCTCCTGGCCGTACGCGCCGATGTTCTGCACCGGGGAGGCGCCGGTGGATCCGGGGATGCCCGAGAGCGCCTCGAGCCCGGCGAGGCCGTCGGCCACGGTGCGGGCGACGAGCGCGTCCCAGGGCTCGCCTGCCTGGACGCGCACGAGGACGGTGCCGTCGTCCCGCGCCTCGCCGACCTCGACGCCGCGGGTCGCGATGCGGATGACGGTGCCGGCCACTCCCTCGTCGGAGATGAGCGAGTTGGATCCGCCGCCGAGGACCATCCAGTCCTCCCCCACGGCCCAGAGGCCCAGGAGGGTGTCGACCAGCTCGTCGCGCGCGCTCACGGTCACGAGCTCCTCCGCCGGTCCGCCCACGCGCAGCGTGGTGAGCTCGGCGAGCGGCGCGTCGCGGTGGGTCTCGATCGTCACGGCGGCCCTACGCCAGCCGGACCTGCGCCTGCGCGCGGCCCAGCACCGTCTTGCCATCGACCGAGACGGCGATGTCGATGCGGATATTGCCGGCCTCGGCGTCGATCGCGCCCACCTTGGCGACGATCGTCAGGTCCTGGCCGTCCGCGGGATCCACGACCACGGGCCGCGTGAAGCGCACGCCGTAGGAGACGATGCGCGCCGGATCCCCCGCCCAGTCGGCCACGGGCTGCACGGCCTGGCCCATGGTGAGCATCCCGTGCGCGAGGACGCCCGGCAGGCCCACGGATGCCGCGACGTCGTCGCGGTAGTGGATGGGGTTGAAGTCGCCGGACGCGCCCGCGTAGCGGACGAGGGAGTCGCGCGTGAGGTGCACGGTGCGCTCCGCCACGACATCGCCCACGGCGAGGTCGGCCAGCACGGGCACGGATGCGGCGCTCACGCGTCGTCCCCGCGGACCACGAGGGTGGAGACGGCCGTGACGACGTGGGCGCCGGATCCGTCGACCATGGCGGACTCGGCGGTCACCATCGCGTTGCCGCCGAGGGTGGCGACCTTCGTGACGGTCAGCGTCGCGGTGAGCTCGTCGCCCGCGACCACGGGCCGCGAGTACGTGAACGCCTGCTCGCCGTGGACCACGCGGCTGAAGTCGATGCCCGCGTCGGGCTCGGCGAGCAGCTGCGCGAGCGTCGCCTCCTGCACGACCACGGGGAACGTGCTCGGCGCGACCACGTCGGCGTGGCCGGCGGCGCGCGCTGCCTGGGGGTCGAGGTGGACGGGGTGGGTGGCGCCGACGGCACGGGCGAACTCGCGCACCTTCTCGCGTCCCACCAGGTACGGGGCGGCTGCGGGGAGCACGCGGCCCTGGAGCTCTGGATTCACTGGCACCGGACGATCCTACGCGGCGGGCCCGCGGGCGCCCGGGCGAGCGGGCGACCGCCGGGCATGCGAGAGCCCCGGCCCCCACTTCTCGTGGGGACCGGGGCCCGGGTCGCGATTCCGCTGCTGCGGCGTCAGCTGCCTACTGGCAGGAGTCGCACTGCAGGAGCTCCATCGGGTCGACGGGGATCGCGTAGCCGCCGACGGTGTCGTTGTTGTCGTAGTCCATGGGTGCCTCCCGTTGTGTCTGGTCGGGAACCGCCGGTGCGGTTCCTCAGGTCTCGTGGCTCTCGCCCCGATGGCCTCCGGATCCGCGTCTTCGCGAGGATCCGGGTTGCTCGGCCACCCGGTGGGGCGGTGAGGTTCTCCACTATATAACCCGAACTACAGACCTGTCATTCCACTACATCTAGTGTTTCGGCGTGTCGCGGCGCCTTCCGCGTCGTCATGCGGATCCGGGCGCTCGGGCGGGATCCGGCTGCCACGCGGACCCGGCGTGTCGCCCCGATCGAGCGCCGCGGGGGACGCGCGAGGGCCGCCGCGAACGCGTCGCGGCGGCCCTCGTGCGCTCGGTGCGCGGGATGCGGATCAGGCGTCGCCCTCGCGGGCCTCCTTCTCCTCCTCGGACTCGCTCGCGGTGTAGTCGCCGCCGGCGGGGGCCTCGCGGCGCTCCTCGTCGTGCGCGTCGGGGACGGGGTTGCCCTGGGTCTTGTAGAGCACGTCGTCGTGCTCGGCGCCCGTGGCGTGGTCGGGGTGATCGGGGGATTCGTGGTGGGTCATGCCCGGAGGCTACGCCGCGCGCGTGGGCACGGGAAGCGCGCGGGCCGACGGGACTCGCCGGGGCCGCGCAGACGGACCGCGCGGACCAGCGGCGCGGGCACGAAGAAGGGCCCCGGAACCTGGCGAGAGGTGTCCGGGGCCCATCGAGGAGGACGGATCCGCATGGGGACCCGTGCTTCCGTAGCGGGAGCGGGACTTGAACCCGCGACACCACGATTATGAGCCGTGTGCTCTAACCACCTGAGCTACCCCGCCGCATCCCTCGGCGCCGACCGGGGCCGGCTGATGAGGGATCGAGCCCCCAGTGAGGATTGAACTCACTACCTCTTCCTTACCAAGGAAGTGCTCTACCAATGAGCTATGGGGGCGTGCCGAGGCGCGTCGGAGACGCGCTGGAACCATACGACGATAGCAGGTCCGGGGCCGCCCGCGAGACGCGTGACGACCCCGGACCGGGGCACGGCCGGGAGGCCAGCAGCGGATCAGACCGCGGACAGGTCCCGGATCTCGTCGGCCGTCAGCTCGAGCTCGACGGAGGCGAGGAGGTCCGGCAGCTGCGTGAGGTCGCGCGCGCTCGCGATGGGAGCCGTGACCGACGGCTGGGCCCGCAGCCACGCGAGCGAGACCGTCGTGACGGAGACGCCGTGGGCCTCGGCGACGCGGTCGAGCACCTCGAGGAGGGCGCGGCCGTGGTCGTCGAGGTACTTCGACGCCGCTCCCGACCGCGGGCTGTCGACCTCGGCGCCGCGGTACTTGCCCGTGAGGAAGCCGCTAGCGAGGCCCGAGTACGGGGCGGACGCGATGCCCTCCCGGATCAGCAGGTCGGCCAGCTCGCCCTCGTACGCGTCGCGCGCGACGAGGTTGTAGCGGTTCTGCAGCACCTCGAAGCGCGCGATCCCCTCGCGCGTCGAGACGTCGAGCGCGGCCTGCAGGCGCTCGGCCGTGTAGTTGGACGCGCCGATCGCGCGGACCTTGCCCTCGGCCACCAGCTCGGCGAGGGCCATCACGGTCTCCTCGATCGGGGTGTCCTGGTCGTCGACGTGCGCGTAGTAGAGGTCGATCGCGTCGACGCCCAGGCGGCGGAGGCTGGCCTCGACGCCGCGGCGCACGCTGTCGCGGGAGGTGCCCTTCGCCGACTCGAGCGAGCCGACCTTGGTCGCGATGACGAGGTCGTCGGGGCGGCCGCGCGAGGCGATCCAGCGGCCGATGATCTCCTCGGACTCGCCGCCCGAGTTGCCGGGCTTCCACGCGGAGTAGACGTCGGCGGTGTCGATGAAGTTGCCGCCGGCCGCGGTGTAGGCGTCGAGGAGCTGGAACGAGGTGGCCTCGTCGGCCGTCCAGCCGAAGACGTTGCCGCCGAAGGACAGCGGGAACACCTCCAGGCCGCTGGATCCGAGGGGCACGCGTGCGGGGTTCGTCATGGCTGATCTCCTTCGTCCGGTGATGCGGGCCGTGCCCGCCCCTCCTCCAGCGCGCTCCGGCGCCCGGCTATTCCGGACCCGGGCGCATCCGACGGTCCGGCGGCGCCCTGCCGGCGCGATCGGCGGGAGCGCCCGGGGGCCGTCGCCTAGGCTCGTCGCATGACTTCGCCAGCCCCCACAGCCCCCACCACGGCTGCCCGGGACGACACCTCGGCCCACCCCGACAGCACCCCGCAGCACGGCACCGGATCCGAGTGGTGGCGCACCGCCGTCATCTACCAGATCTACCCGCGCTCGTTCGCCGACTCCGACGGCGACGGCATCGGCGACCTCCCCGGGATCACCGACAGGCTCCCCGCGCTCCGCGAGCTCGGGGTCGACGCCGTCTGGCTCTCCCCCTTCTTCCTGTCGCCGCAGAACGACGCCGGCTACGACGTCGCCGACTACTGCGCGGTGGATCCGCTGTTCGGCACCCTCGACGACTTCGACCGGCTGCAGCGCCGCGCGCACGAGCTCGGCCTCCGCGTGATCGTCGACATCGTCCCCAACCACACCTCCTCCGCGCACCGCTGGTTCCAGGAGGCGCTCGCCGCCCCCGCGGGCAGCGAGGAGCGCGCGCGCTACATGTTCCGCGACGGGAAGGGCGCCGACGGCGAGCTGCCCCCGAACAACTGGGAGTCGATCTTCGGCGGCCCGGCGTGGACGCGGCTCACCGAGCCCGACGGCACGCCCGGTCAGTGGTACCTGCACCTGTTCGACTCCTCGCAGCCGGACCTCGACTGGACGAACCCGTGGGTGCGCGAGCGGTTCCGCGAGATCCTCCGCTTCTGGCTCGACCGCGGCGTCGACGGCTTCCGCGTCGACGTGGCGCACGGCATGGTCAAGGCGCCCGGCCTCCCCGACTACACGCCGCCCGAGGGCCAGGGCAGCATGGGCGGCGCCGGCGGCGTCGACGACCAGCCCGCTCCCCCGCCGCCGTACTTCGCGCAGGAGGGCGTGCACGAGATCTACCGCGAGTGGCGCGAGATCTTCGACTCCTACGACGGCGACCGCGCGATGGTGGCCGAGGCGTGGGTCGAACCGCTGGCGAAGCTCGCCGACTGGGTGCGCCCGGACGAGATGCACCAGGCCTTCAACTTCAGCTACCTCGAGACGCCGTGGGACGCCGCGGCGCTCCGCCGCACGATCGACGCGTCGCTCGCGACCTTCTCCTCCGTGGGGGCGCCGAGCACGTGGGTCCTCTCCAACCACGACGTCGTGCGGCACGCGAGCCGCCTCGCGCTCTCGGGCGAGAACCCGCAGGGCGTCGGCATCGGGCCGCGGTCGACCGTGACGGTGGACGAGGAGCTCGGCCTCCGCCGCGCCCGCGCCGCCAGCGCGCTCATGCTCGCGCTGCCGGGCAGCGCGTACGTCTACCAGGGCGAGGAGCTCGGGCTCCCCGAGGACACGCGCCTGCCCGACGAGGCGCGCCAGGATCCGACGTTCCACCGCACCGCGGGCGAGCGCTACGGCCGCGACGGCTGCCGCGTGCCGATCCCGTGGGAGGCAGGGACGCCCTCCTACGGCTTCAGCACCGGCGACGCCAGCTGGCTGCCGCAGCCCCGCGACTGGGACCGCTTCGCGCGCGACACCGAGCGGGCGGATCCCGCGTCCACCCTCTCGCTCTACACGGAGGCGCTGCTGCTGCGCCGCGAGCACGGCCTCGCGCTGGGCGCGCTGGAGTGGATCACCGCGGAGGGCGACGACGTGATCGCGTTCGAGAGCGCGGGCGTCACCGTGATCGCGAACCTCGGCGAGGCCGCCGTGCCGCTGCCCGAGGGCCGCGTGCTGCTCGCGAGCCGGCCGCTCGACGGCGACGCCGTGCCGTCGGACACGACCGTGTGGCTGATCCGGGACTGATCGGTCCCGGACACGACGACGCCCCCTCGCCTTCGGGCGAGGGGGCGTCGTCGTGCGTGGCGCGTGGGCTAGTTCGCGTGCTCCTGGAGCCAGGCGAAGGGATCCACGGCGGTGCCGTCCGCCATGCGGATCTCGAGGTGGAGGTGGGGGCCGGTGGAGGCGCCCGTGTTGCCGACCTGGCCGATCTGCTGGCCGACCTTGACCGGATCGCCCGCCTTCACGCGCAGGGACCCCGGCAGCTGGTGGCCGTAGACGCTCGTGACGAGCTGCCCGTCGATGACGTGGTCGATGACGAGGTGCACGCCGAGCCCGGTGTCGCTGTTCACGGCCTCGCGCACGACGCCGTCGGCGATCGACTGGATGGGCGCGCCCATGCCGGGGGCGAAGTCCACGCCCTGGTGGTTGCTCGAGCAGCCGTTGGAGCAGGGCGCGATGCGCTTGCCGAAGACGCCGCTGATCGGAACGCCCGCAGCGAAGGGCCACTGGATCGTGCCGTTGATGTCGTTCGTGAACGCGCCTGCGCCCTTCGACGTCTGGGCCAGCATGATCTGCTGCGGCGTCGTGGCCGTGAAGGCGTCGTCCGTGCCGCCGACGACCTGCGCCTCGGGCGCGGCCGAGAGCGCGATGCTCTGGCTGGGGATCGAGGTGGCCGGGGCATCCGTGACCACGGTCGCCTGCGCCATGTCCTGGCCGGTGAGGAACGCGCTGGAGGGCAGCGAGGTCGCGATGGTGACCGTCGCGACGAACGCCATGGTGAGCAGCGTGAGCCCGCGCGACGCGTTCGAGCGGCGACGGCCCGCTGCGGCCTCGGGCGCCGGGGCGGCGAGGGCGGGGCGCGAGGATGCG